>JBJSXY010000126.1:0-2883 GCA_046086625.1 Pseudomonadota bacterium
TGGGTAAAAACGCTCAAAGACTTTTACGTTCCTTTTGAAAAAGAACTTGCGACTGCCTCAGAGAAAATGCGCAATATTAAGCGCGAGGAAACTGTCACTGATCTAAAATGCCCCAAATGTGAGAAGCCAGTTATTTTGAAATGGGGAAAAAACGGGAAATTTGCCGCTTGTCAGGGATACCCCGATTGTCGCTTTACGAGTGAATACACACTCGATGAAGAGGGCAAAGTGAAGTTAGTAGAACAACAAGTGACCGATGAGAAATGCTCTGCTTGTTCAGCTCCCATGATGGTAAAGACGGGTCGATTTGGAAAGTTTTTGGCCTGCTCGAGTTACCCCACTTGCAAAACAACAAAAGCTATTACGACCGGTATCGAGTGTCCCGATTGTAAAAAGGGGGAGTTGTCGGAAAAAAGAACTCGATTCGGAAAAGTTTTTTATAGTTGTACTCAATATCCCAATTGCAAGTATGCCATGTGGGATAAACCCATCAAGGGCCGAGCCTGTCCTCAATGCCAGAATCCCTTTTTAGCTGAGCACTACACAAAGAAAGAAGGCGCTTCTATTCGTTGTCCGAATAAAGAATGCGGTTATGTCGAAAAAGTTGAGTCTGCGAGTCTGCCAGGTTAAACTTTTCTCATGTCATCAAAAATCGTTAGTAATATGGCGGGTACACTCTTAGAAGTTACTGTAAAAGTGGGTGACACCGTCAAGGCGGGGCAAGAAGTTTTCATTTTAGAGTCTATGAAAATGGAAGTCCCAATCGCTAGTTCTGTTGCGGGTAAAGTAACGGCTATTCTTAAAGTAAAAGGCGATTTTGTGAACGAAGGCGAACCAGTGATTGAGATGGCCTAGTGCAACATTCTGGAATCAAACTCACCGATGTTACTTTACGAGATGGACTCCAAAGCGATCCTTTAACTTTGTCTACGGAACAGAAGCTACGCCTCTTTCAGAATTTGATTCAATGTTCTTACTCTCGCTTGGAATTTACGAGTTTTTCTCATCCTAAATGGATTCCTCAATTAGCGGATTCAGAAGTCTTGTGTGAAACTATTTTTAAGACCTCTTATTTCGGTCAAACTGAGCTCATGGCGTTTGTCCCCAATGAAAAGGGGCTTGATCGATTTCTGAAATTTCCCATTCCCTGGGCTAGTTTTTTTACTGCAGTCAGCGAAACCTTCCATCAAAAAAATGTCAATTTAAGCATTGAAGACGGCCTCAAGCAGCTAAAGAGATTGATTGAAAAAAATAAAAATGAAAACAGACGAAGTCGAATTTATATTTCTACGGTGTTCGGATGCCCCTATGAGGGAGAAATCTCAGATGAAAAAGTCGAACGAGTCTTTAAAGAAGTCATTTCTTTGGATCCTGATGAAATAGCTCTAAGTGATACGATTGGAGTCGCTTGTCCTTCGCGTGTAAAACAGGTCATTCAAATGGCAGTGAAGCTGTTTCCAGCGGAAAAAATGGCGCTTCATTTTCACAATACTTATGGCATGGCTCTTAGCAATATTGTCGCTGCGATGGAGCTTGGCATCAGTCGATTTGACGGTGCTACGGGGGGAATCGGCGGGTGCCCCTATGCCAAAGGGGCCTCGGGAAATATCGCCACAGAAGAAATAGGATATCTGCTCGAGCGAAGTGGGCTAGAGTCGCAAATAAATTGGGAAAAAATTGAGCAAACGCTCCAGTTCCTTAATCAGCTTGGTTTAACTTTAGACAGTCGATTGGCGTCAGTTCTGAAAAAAGGGGGATCTCTCTATGGCATCTAATCATGTTTTATTGAAGCGAGAAGGTCCTGTGGTGGTTGTAACATTGAATCGCCCAGATAAGATGAATGCTCTCAATAAAGATATCCTAGAAGAGTTTAAAAAATTATTAGATGTGCTTGAGACAGACCGGGCCGCAAGGGCAATTGTGTTAACGGCATCAGGGGATAAAGCATTTTGTGTGGGAGCTGATCTAAAAGAACGTCAAGGGATGAATGAAAAGGACGTTCTCTTAAGACTCGAAATGGTTCGCTCTCTTTATTTAAGGTGGGAGCGGTTGGCAATTCCCAGTATTGCGGCGATCAATGGAGTTGCTTTGGGGGGAGGTCTGGAGCTGGCTCTTGTCTGTGACTTAAGAATTGCGTCGGAAAATGTGATTTTAGGTCTTCCCGAAACAGAGCTTGCGATCATTCCTGGAAACGGCGGCACCCAGAGACTCACTCGAACGGTTGGTGTGAGCCGGGCTATGGAAATGGTGCTTTTAGCAAAAAGATTGACGGCAGCTGAAGCTTTGAATTGGGGAATAGTGAATCGCGTAACTAGTTCAGGGCAATTATTAAAAGACGCGATGACCTGGGCGGGGAAAATTGCCGAGGCGGGGCCTATCGCTATTCAGCAAGCGAAGAAAGCTATTCAAAGAGGAAAAGAGAAGCCTTGGGAAGAAGCTCTCCAATGGGAAGTGGAGTGTTACAAGCCTTGTTTGTATTCGAAAGATCGGCTTGAGGGTTTAAAAGCATTCACCGAAAAACGAAAACCCGTATATCAAGGAGAATAAGATGCCAGATTCTGAAGAGTTCAAACAGCACCGCAATCGTATTCTTCAAGGTGGAAATAAAAAATATCATGAGAAGAACGCAAGCGAAGGAAAACTTTTTGCCAGAAAAAGAATTGAACTGCTTGTTGACCCAGGTTCTTTTGTTGAAGATGGTCAATTTGCCAACTGTTTAAATGAAGAACTTCCCGCAGATGGCGTTATTACAGGGATAGGGCGAATTGAGAACCGACCTGTTGCGGTTCTTGCCAATGACTCTACGGTCAAAGCAGGCTCCTGGGGCGCTCGTACGGTCGAGAAAATGATTCGACTTCAAGAAAAAGCAGACCAACTAAAAAT
>JBJSXY010000127.1:0-2232 GCA_046086625.1 Pseudomonadota bacterium
CAGTTGAAGACACCCGATAAATCTTCACTCCCTGCCAACATTCGTAAGACGCAAATTTTTTCTGTCGCTCTTCATAGGCGCGCTGGCCAGTAATAACTGAGACTCGATGTCCTTTCTCAGTTAAATACCCTGCAAGGTCCGAAACCTGTTGAGAAGTCGCAAGATTATCGGGATAAAAAGTTTGATTGAGTAAGAGAATGTTCATGAAGTGTAAGGACATCTATTATCCCATTTTTCTTAGCTTCTTTGAACCTTGTCGTTTGGAGCACCGCGCGGTATACGGGGCCTATGTTAGTTCGACTGCTTATTCTTCTAGGCATGTTTTCGGAGCTCCTTGTGGCCACGCCTATTGCTAATCTCGAAGCCATCGATCAAAACGGAAAGCCTTTTAGCGCACACTCCCTAAAGGGATCTTACATCCTAATATCCTTTGTGTTTTCCAGTTGCCCCATGCCAAAGATGTGTCCCCTGACAGTGCGCTTAAACAAAAAAGTACAAGATCTTTGGAAAAAGGAAATTAAGGCGCCGCTCACTTTGCTCATTGTGACCTTAGACCCCGAAGGAGACACTCCAGAAGTTTTAAAAAAATATGGGCTCCGGTTTTCTTTAAACGAGAAATCTACTTTTCTGGTAACCGGAGATCCGCAGAAACTTTCAGACTTCGGGTCAACTTTTAATGTCGCTGGTTGGCCGTCGGGCAATACGACGGTCCACAACTTAAAAACGATTTTGGTGGGCCCGACTTTAGAAGAGTTAAAACAATACAAAGAAAATGAGTGGACTCCAGAGCAACTCATCCAGGACGCTAAGACTTTTCTTCGCCAATAAAACCCCAAAGGTGTCGCAGCATCCAAAGCCCCGGGATCGCTAGTATTGCACTTAGAGTGAAAAATCCGGGCCATCCCAGGTTTTTTGCTAAATACCCTGTGGGGGTAGCTGCTACGGTTCTTGTTAGTGCGAAGAGGCTGCTCAGAAGAGCATACTGGGTTCCAGCCAGTCCCTTTTGACAAAGACTCATCAGAAAAGCCACAAAAGCAACGCTTCCAAGGCTAGCGCAAAAATTTTCTATCCCCACTGAAGCAAACAACATCCAATCATTTTTACCTGCATAAAACTGCGCTACAAAAACAAAGTTAGATAGCATTTGAAGGATTCCAAAGATCCACAAACTTTTTCTCATTCCCCATTTTGCATAGACCCCTCCCCCCAGGATTCCGCCCAAAATAGATACAACCATTCCAAACCCTTTATTGACCAACCCAATTTGTTCTCGACTAAAACCCGTGTCTAGCAAGAAAGGAGAAAGCATTTTTCCTGCGACCACATCTCCTAGTTTAAAAAGAAGAATAAAAACCAGGAAAAGGATGGCTTTGTCTCTTTTTAGATACCCTTGAAAGGGTTCGAGCACCGATTGGCGCAGAGTTTTTTTGGGAGCCACTTCCATATCAGTCTCGGGTGACCAAAGGGCACCGATAATCCCAATACCCATACAAAACGCCATAATTGTATAAACCATTTTCCAAGAAGTATGCTGAGACAAGACCAGGGCCAGAGAGCCCGAGAGTAAAAATCCTATTCTGCCCCCCACGCTAGCTAGCGCAGCTCCCACGCCTCTTTCTCTTTCCTTTAGAAGCTCGGCTCGGTATCCATCAATCACAATGTCCTGGCTCGCCCCTAAAAATGAAATGACTAGAGCAAAAAGCGCAACTGCCCAAGGGCCTTCGGCCGGATTAAGGGTTCCCATAAAAAAGATGAACACTGCCAATAAAACTTGTGTCAGCACCATCCACCCGGCTCGCGCGTGCCGAATAGGAATTCGGAAGTGATCCATGAGGGGTGCCCAAAAGACTTTTAATGAATAAGGAAGTTGGACCAAACTAAAAATTCCAATAATCGTTAAATCAATGGATTCCGATCGCATCCACACATCTAAGGTTCCAGAAACTAGCGGCAGAGGAAGGCCTGAAGAAACCGCAAGAATTGCTGTCACAGCCATTCTACGATTGGTAAATATTTGGAGATATTCTTTGGCTTTCATTTCGTCCCTAGCGAATCAAAAACATCCGTCAATTCCGTTAGAATTGCAGAAGAAAACCCGGGCTTTTCTTTTGAGAGCGTAATTTCACCCAAGCGCTGACCTTCAATGCCGGGCTCAAACAAAAAACTGTCCTTTTCTTGGATGGGTTTCTCGTAAAAATCCTGCGTTCGAGCCCCCAAAAAGAAGAGTCCGGG
>JBJSXY010000128.1:0-8705 GCA_046086625.1 Pseudomonadota bacterium
ATTCCTGGAGAAAGCGAGAGCTGGGATTTCGGATTGGGAGCTGGATTTTATGTGAATGCAACCCAAGCGCCTTGGTCAAAAAATTACCAAATGTACGATTATGTTCTTCATGAACTTCGGGAATTAGTATTAAAAAACTGCCCGATTGATGGTAATCGACTTGGAATTTCTGGTCATTCAATGGGGGGCCACGGGGCTTTGGTTTTGGGGCTTCGAAATCCCCAAGTTTTTAAGTCTATTTCCGCATTTGCTCCGATTGTTGCGCCCTCACAGTGCCCTTGGGGTCAGAAAGCGTTTAAGAATTATCTCGGAGAAGACAAAGCGACTTGGAAAAACTACGACGCTTGCGAGCTTCTGAAGACCACCCAGTTTAGAGGCGAAATTTGGGTCGATCAAGGAACGGAAGATAAGTTTTTAAAAGAGCAACTGATGCCTGAAAAACTAGAAGCAGTGGCTCGGGAGAAAGATTTTCCGCTTAGGTTAAGAATGCAAGCGGGCTATGATCACAGCTATTACTTTGTAAGTTCGTTTATTGAAGACCACTTACGGTTTCATTACCGAGCCATGATACCGACTGGTTTAGCAAAGTGAGTGATTCCCCAATTTAATTTGGCTTGGAATACTTCGTGGTAATTAGCTTCCTCCCGAAAGGCATTATTCATAGGATCTGCTACTTTTTTTAGTTGAGGTAAGTATACCCAAACATGTTCCCCACGGCCTTCTTCAGTCGCAATAGTGCCTGTTCTCAGTTTCGCTTCGATTCCTAAGTGATTTAAAATGGCTTTCAGAATAAGAGCTTTGTGGCGGCACATATTGGCTCTCGGAGGGTTTTCACTAAAATATTGTGAAGCCATGAGGGGATTTAAATAGGGCCACACATCAAAACTATCTCCGCTTTTTCTTGAAAGATATTGATTCAAAATTGTAACGATGAGAGCCGGATCTTTTACTTTAGCTTCAAGAGCTGCTCGTTCTTCAGTACTCAAGAAATTAAGAATATTGTCGTAGTCGAGATAAATCGAAAGACCAATGAGTGGCGTTTGATTGATTTGGCCCACTCCTTCGGATCCAGCCCAAGCGCCTCCAGCTGCGATTCCTATTAGGAGTGTTTTATCAACTACCATTCGAGCGAGTTTCTTAAAGTTATCTCCGCAAGAAGAAGCAAAGAGAAACTGACTCCAAACCAAAAAAGCAAAGACAAAGTGTTTTAAGCCCACCATCGCCAACGTCCCAAATTCTAGCTACTCCTCTGAACAGAGTAGACAGTGAGAATTCAGCAATTAGGAGGCCAAAAATCCTTGGGCTTTTTTAAGCCATTGAGCTTCAAAACGGGGCCTGGGTACATCGCAAAGCTGTCGCAGGGCGCCCCCTGTCCAAAGCTTGGCCACTCGAGTGGGAAGGGGTTTGAGAAGTACTTTGATGCCGCCGGGGATGTGAGACTCAAGTCCTGAAAGCGCGCGCGCATAGCCCATGGGGCCACCGAGTCTTGCCCAGCCCTGAATCAGAGCTTCGACAATCGTCCCCATTTCTTCTGACGAGAGATCGGGATGTCGCGCTAACTTCTTCCCCCAATCATCCAAAAAAGGACCCAAAGGCAAAAGAAAATCCCGGTTTTTTCGAAGAGCCCGAGGCTCCCTTAAGGGAAAGTGTCGGTGGTTTTCTGCCGCCATAAGGTCTCGATTGATGTTTCCAGCTGTAATTAAGTCGGGAGTGGAAGTTCTCTCAGAAATCAAATGGGGAATTCCCCACATTTCCAGCACTCGTTGGAGATCTCCTAAATTGTGAGCAATTAAAACAGAAGATTTTAGAACTGAAAAAATGTCTTTGTCTTTTAAAAACTCTTGAAAGCACTTTTCTTCATTATCTATTTCCCATTCGATGAGCGACCAAATTTCTTTTGCTTTCTCAGGAAATCGTTTACGACTTGCTCCATAAGCAGCCGCAGCAATACTAAACCATTCGCCTTTATGTCCCTCAATCAAACGTCCTGAAGAGGTTTTAAGCCAGCGCGCTGAAAGAAGAGTAGTGTCCCAAGAAAAAGCATCCACAACTACTTGAACCATCTTTAAGAAGTCTTCATCTTCAATTTTAGGATCCCAAAGTTTGAAACGAATATGGTTGTCGACATCTGTTGGAACAAATGTCGCAACCGTAGCGTAGTGAGCCGCTACGCAAAGTTCGAAATAGCGGCCCCATGAAAAATCATCCCAAGAAGCTCCGGATTCTAATGCTTGGAGAATCTTCAAATAACGGACCGACGGCTTGTCTTCGATTGCTAGGGTTTTTAAAAAAGGAGCTGTATTTAACACTTGCTTAAAAAGAAGCTGAGGCTCAATGCCTTTGGGGCGTGAAATCTCTGGGATGATTTCCGGCGAATCGATAATTTCACTGGTTTGAGAAATAAACTCCAAAATTTATCCCCTATACTTGGCGAAGAAGAGCTAAGAGGTACTGGTGAAGTCCCTCAACGAGCTTTGGATTGAGTGTGAGCTGCCGGTATTTAACGCCCGAAAGCTGAAAGATTTTTTTTGAAATTCGATTTTCTGGAGTGTCTCGGTATTTATCTGAGAGGTAAATAATCTCTGAAACTTTTTGGCTTGCAATCAGTTTTGCGCATTCATTGCAGGGAAATAAAGTAATGTAACCACGAGAGCCTTTGAGAGTGCCCCGGGCATGGGAAATTGCATTCGCTTCACTGTGAATTACGTAGCCATATTTTTGGTACTCCAGAGGAACACTTCGGTCATTTCCCCAAGGGATTTTGCTTTCGTCTACGCCGGCAATGGCTCCGTTGTAGCCCATGGTAATTTGGTGGTTGTTTTCGTCTACAAATACGCAGCCCACTTTGGTATTGGGATCTTTGCTTTTATAGCTTGCCAGCATGGCTTGGAGCATGAAGTATTCATCCCAGTGAAGCTGGGAAGTGACCGGCACAAAATTAACCAAGTGCCCGGGATCGATTTGAGTTGTGTCTTCCATGTGTTTGAATTTGGTTTTGGCAAATTTCGAAGGTTACGTCAAATGGCTGTAAAATCGTATCGAGTAGGCGATGAAGTAAGGGTAAAAAGTCTTGGAAAAGACGGCATTATTGTAGAAATTACGACTAAGGGAACGTATCGAGTCGCCGTGGGCTCGATGAATTTAGAAGTGAACGAAAAAGATTTAATCGATTCACCCCCTGATAAGTGGAAAAAAGCCACCGAAAAATTAAAATCCAAAAAACTGCCGGTTGAGGGACAAATTACTCATGAAATCATGCCTGAAATTTTGGATCTTCATGGCCTTCGAGTAGAAGAAGCGCTTCCCAAAGTGAGTCATTTTTTGGATCAAGCCATTCTTCAAGATAAAGACTTTGCTCGAATTCTGCATGGCTTAGGAACGGGAAAACTTCTCGAAGCCGTTCATAAACTTTTAAAGAGCACACCCACCGTGAAGCACTTTGAACTTGAGCAGGGAAATCCTGGAATTACCAGAGTGTATTTCTAAAGAACAAGAATGGCGCCTTTAATTTTTACTAGCTCTTCGTAAATTCGAATGACACTTTCTGCATTTTCCACTCGCACTTCAAGCGTAACAGCAATGTGCTTGCCACTTTCGGTCTCTCTTAAAGTGTGGCGGGGTTGGGAGTTTTCTCCTGCAGCTTTCAAAGCCGCTTCAACGACTCGCTCAGGAAAACTGTTTTGATGCTCTCCAATGACTTTAAAAGTGTAGGTTCCCGGAAATTGATGAGTGGATTTTAGAAGGTCTAAAGGTGGGAATTTGGCTTGTATCGTCATGGGAGGGGGATAGCACAAGTGTGAAAAACGTCAAACTTTCAAGCAAGTGCTGCGTGTTTAGCCACGGGCAAGATCTGTGTAAGAAAGCGACAAAAAAGACGTGTAAAAATAATTAGTTAACTGTATCCAAAGGGTATACGGCTAAAAGTTCGGCGCTTGTCCAATCGGTAGGCTTTCTTAAGCACTTGAAACTAAAGAACAAAAAAAATGGCACCGGGGGTGCATCTTTGGTTTGTGCATCAAGAGTCGATAGATAGTTTCCGATATGGTTAACAGGGGGGTAGCTCTTATGGCACCAAAACTTCTTTTCGTATGGGTTTTTATTTTCTTGGGTCTAACTTCATGCATGAAGCGAACGACTTTGGGAAGACTCAACAATGGGAATGAAAGTAATATCGTCCCTGACTACAGCAATCCCTCAATTCAAACACCCGAGTGTGAAAACGGTGTTACTTTAAATATACTGCCCATCGGAAATCAAAACTACCGAGTAAATGAAACCGTTGATTTTTTAGTCAATGCTTCAGGTTGTAAATATGGATACAGGCTCAGTTATGAATCGCAATCAAAGCCGTTGAGTGGTCAAGGGGCAGGGCTCTATTCGACAACTTTTCCGAAAACTTTTTCTTCCCCGGGTCTTGAGGTTCCTGTTGAAGCTCGGCTAATCGTGCTTGGAGCTAATAGCTTGCCCGTCCGAGAGTTTCCGTTATCTCTCAAAGTTAAAGTGGACCCCGCTATAGAACTTAGTTGCCCTGAGGCGAGCGTCATAATTCCTAAAAACGTTAATGGAGATTATAACTACGCATTTAATCTTCGACCAAATCGAGAGGCGAAAGTATTAAGGGTGGAAGGTTCGGAGCCTAGTTTCATTGTGGCTTCTCCCACTTTTTCTACAAATTTTAGCAAACCCATCCAAGGAAATATCGTTGTTAAGGCTCGAAATGGAAACTTAAGATTTACGGTGCAAGACAGAAATAATAATCAAGCTAATTGTTTGGTCGTAGTTCGAAAAAGTATTTTTGGAATAACCCGAGACTTTAATCGCGACCGAATACTTGATGAAGCAAATTTAAATCTGGTTTCTGATGGGTACCAACTCCAAATTAGTTACACTCAATTTGTGGGAGCGAGGAAAATAAATCAAATTATTCCCGCTACAGGATTTCTTCCCAGCCAGTTTTATGAATGGATGATTGCTCGTGATCTGAATAACGATGGAAGGCCCGATTTGATTTTCTTTCGACAAGAGGGAACACCTGCCGTTGGAAAGTTTAAGCAGGCTCTTTCACAAGGGGGGACAGTTGGGGGAACCGATCTCAGTTACGAATTTAGTGATTTGCAAGGACAGTGGCCAAGCGATCGGTTTCTGAGTAATCCTTATCTTGTAACAGGTAACGGCTTTGCAAGAATTGTGGGAATGCTCAATGGCAATCTTTATGCTTCTTCGATTGAGAACGGGGTCGTGGGCACCCCAGAACCCATTAACTTTTCACTGAGTTTATCCGCAACTCCGAACCCAGTCCCAGTCAACGGCATGACGGACGTAAGTGTCAGCGTTCAGGGGTATAGTGGATGTTCGCTAGCAAAGTGTCTTGCAAATGAAATAGGACAATGTATTTCAGGTGCAGAGGAAATTTTCGTTTCTGAAATAGGAAGCAATCCCTATGCAAATAATCCATTAGGTTCCAGCTATCTTGTAGGGCCTATTACAGCGCGAACTGCAGTATTAGCTAATTGCCGGGAAACTTCCTATGAAGTTCGTCCTCGCGTCGTTATTAATGTAACAAATCCACTCCCACCAGCGCCACCAGCGCCACCGGCGTGTTCTCTAGCAATGACCCGACAAGGGGCTAGCGGTGTGTGTCATATTACGGTGAGCTCTACCGGAGGACCGGTTAACCTGAATCCCCCAGAACTGACTGGAATAAGTGCAGCAGGAAGTTGGAATTCAGCAGGGACGAGTTGGACTGGCACTGGCCCGTGCTCTATCACTTCCGCTACGGCGGTGTCTGCGAGAGTTTCAGGTCCCGGAAGTGCGAACCCGGTCGCTTGCGCTCCTGCTAGCATAACCGTTCCAGGATTAAATTTATGTCAGATTCGAAATTGGGTCGTAGGTGCTAATAATCCGAGTGCACAAGCCGGAGTAGAACATTCATTCAACCTGGGCTCTCTAAATTTACCACACGATTTTCGCGATTTAGATCTGCGTGTAACGAAAATTTCCGTAGATGATCACAGCCCGAAACTCTTTGTGGGAAGTTATCCAACTCCAGCTGGCGACTGGCCAGAAAGGGCTCAGTGGAGTCATGATATTAACACTGGACTTCCCCATGCCATCCAGAATTGGTTTAGAGCGGGCGAGAACACTTTGAGATGCACCGCTTGGAATCGAGTTCACCGCACAGCTGATCCAGCAGGCTGTACGTTTACTTTTGAAGGATACTATCGAACTCAAGGATCTTGTTTAGCGCCCGCTAGCCTTGCCGATGTTACTACTTATGATCCATCTTCAGTTGCTTTGGCTCAACAATCCGAGTGGGAAGTGAATCGAGTATTAAGAGCGGGTGAATTCCTCACTGCCGCGAGCAACACTTACCGTCTTATCATGCAAGGAGATGGAAACCTCGTATTGTATGGTCCAGCGGGTGCTCTTTGGCACAGCAAAACTCACGGAAACCCTGGCGCCTATGCTGTTTTTCAGGGCGACGGCAATTTAGTGGTCTACCGAGCAGATGGCCAGAAAGCTCTTGGCCACAGTAAAACTCATAAAAATCCAGGAGCGAAGCTGATTCTTCAAGAAGATGGAAATTTGGTCATTTACACAGCCAATTCTGGTGGGGCTATCTGGGACAGTAAAACTTATGGGGGACGGGTAGGGAAAACCGGGTTTTAACTTGGTTAATGAGTTTCACAGCCACCATTTTCTTTTCGATACGATAATTTCCGGGCATAGTAGGCTTCCAAAAGCCGAGGTGCCCCATGAACCCCAAAGCTCGATTTAATGCTGCTTATTTAATTTTTGCTTTCTTTTTAATCGTACTTCTTCACGAAGGCTGGGTGCAGTACACCCAAGTAGCCCACCTTCCTTACAGTGAATTTCAAAAGCTTCTTGAAGAAAATAAAATTTCAGAAGTGGTGATTAACGATAATCAGATTGTCGGAACGCTTAAAGCGCCTGCGGAAAATCAGAAGAAGCAATTTGCTACGAATCGAGTAGAACCAGAAATCGCAAAAATTCTCGATTCTCATGGAGTGAAGTACAGCCGCGTCATCGAAAACAATCTCATGAAAGATATTCTTTCGTGGATCCTCCCTGTTTTTGTATTTTTTGGCCTCTGGCTGCTTCTCATGCGCCGAATGGGGGGAAGAGGTGGAATGGGCGGTGGATTTATGTCTGTGGGCCAAAGCAAAGCCAAAATTTACGTCGAAAAAGACACCAAAGTGACTTTCAAAGATGTAGCGGGTGTTGAAGAAGCTAAAGAAGAGCTCAAAGAAGTAGTGGATTTTTTGAAAGACCCCAAAAGCTATGGTCGACTCGGAGCCAGAGTCCCCAAAGGGATTCTCTTAGTGGGCCCTCCGGGAACTGGAAAAACTTTATTTGCAAAAGCTGTAGCAGGAGAAGCAGGCGT
Source organism: Pseudomonadota bacterium (assembly GCA_046086625.1). Taxonomy (GTDB): domain Bacteria; phylum Bdellovibrionota; class FAC87; order UBA2466; family UBA2466; genus RFNO01. The sequence goes on from JBJSXY010000128.1 coordinate 7,406, forward strand.
TCCGTTCTTTTCGATTAGTGGCTCTGAGTTTGTTGAAATGTTCGTAGGCGTGGGAGCCGCTCGAGTGAGAGATCTCTTTGAGCAAGCTCGAAAAAAAGCCCCCTGCATTATTTTTATCGACGAGCTTGATGCTTTGGGGCGCGCTCGCACTGCGGGGGGATTTTCGGCAGGCAATGATGAAAAAGAACAAACATTGAATCAGCTTCTGGTTGAACTCGATGGATTTGATTCTTCTACGGGAATTATTGTGCTCGCTGCTACGAATCGTCCTGAAATTTTAGATCCGGCTCTTCTTCGAGCGGGTCGATTCGATAGGCAAATTTTAGTCGATAGGCCCGATAAAAAAGGCCGCATAGAAATTTTAAGAGTTCACGTGGGCAAAGTGAAACTGGATCCTGAGACAAGCCTTGAGCAAATTGCAGGCCTCACTCCAGGCTTTACAGGTGCTGATCTTGCGAATCTCGTCAATGAAGCAGCGTTAGTTGCGACTCGAAGAAACGCCGAGCAAGTAACTTTAAATGATTTTACAGCCGCCATTGAAAGAATGGTGGCGGGCCTTGAGAAGAAAAATCGGCTCTTAAATCCACTGGAGAGAAAAGTCGTTGCCTATCACGAAATGGGCCATGCTTTAGTGGCTCATGCGCTTCCTGGAACCGATCCGGTTCACAAAGTATCGATTATCCCTCGAGGAATGGGCGCCCTGGGGTATACCCTTCAACGGCCTACTGAAGACCGCTACTTAATGACTCTTGAAGAGCTAGGCAACAAACTTGCGGTTCTTCTGGGCGGGCGAGCTGCTGAAAAACTAGTTTTTGATCATTTCTCAACGGGAGCAGCCGACGACATTGCGAGAGCGACCGATATTGCTCGGAGTATGGCCACTCGTTATGGAATGGATTCTAAATTGGGAAGCGTCTCCTACGACAACGAAACGGGAAGCTATTTGGGAGGCGCTGGGGCTGTAAATCCGTTTCAATATCCTCGCTATAGCGAAGAAACTGCTCGAGAAATCGACTTGTCGGTGAAAGAACGAGTGAATCAGGCTCTTCAGAAAGCTATTTTGCTTGTGGAAACCAATCGGGCCATTTTAGAAAAGGGAGCTGAAATGCTTCTAGAAAAAGAAACTTTGATTGAAGAGGAAATAAAAATGCTCTTTGCTGACTTAAAAAAGGAGAACGGATGAAACTTTTAATTTTCACATTCGCCACTTTGGCTATGGCCTTCGGAACTCCCAAAACCCAACTTTGTGAAACTTCGGGCTGTAGTGGAGAGCTTTGCACTGAAAAAGGGAAAAAAATGA
>JBJSXY010000129.1:0-6358 GCA_046086625.1 Pseudomonadota bacterium
TCCCAAAAGGTCTACTCCCTCAACTTGAAAGTCTGGCTGAAGATAACTTGAAGCATCAAACAGAGAAGAATCGATCTTCGGAGAAAAATTTTCTCCCCAAGCCCCCCCATCGTCTGCTTTGCAAACTCCAAAGAGAGAAATAACGAGAAAAAAAATTAACTTAATCACAGTATCTTAATCGACAAAAAAGGCCGAAAAGCTTATCGCTCAGCAACATTTATACAGCGGCGTGGCTAGGACAAATCTACAATGGCAAGTCGTTTATTCTGAATCCGAAGCGCTTTTTTTCCAGTGAAAAATGATTTCAGATCGTCTCCAATTAGTTTGGCTGCTTGAGCCGACAAAACTCCCAATTCAACCCACTGCTCTTTTGATTTGTCTAAATGGTGGAGGATTTGACTCGTTTGATGATTATTCATCAAAAAGCGAGGCATAATTTCCTCTCGCGTTGCTAAAAAAGCAAGATAGGTTTCAAGAAGTTTGACAGCATGAGAGTCGATTCGGGGAATCTCTTTTTTCACTTCGGGTGCAAACTCAAGACAAAGCTCTTTTCCTTTTCGAATCGCGTTCAAAATGGCATCTCCATTTCGATCGACTTCTTTCGAGTGAAGACCTCGAAAAGTTTTTAACTCTTCAAGACTCTTTGGCTGACTTCTTGCCAATGCGACCAAAACTTCGTTATCGGCAATCCATCCGCGAGGCAAATTCGCTTCACGAGCTCTCTTTTCTCGCCATGCCACTAACTCAGTGAGAATAGGTTGTTCTTTTTCTAAATGCGCTCCTTTAGCCATTTTAGAAGCAAGACTCTCAGGAGAAACATCAAAACTACTCACTTCTACTTGACTCTCTTCCAAAGCCCAATCCCAGCGTTGATGGCGATCTAAAACCTCTTTCATTTTCTGAGACAAAGAAACTAAGTGAGCCACATCTTGTTCGGCATAATGAAGTAACTCAGAAGACAAAGGCCGCGCGAGCCACTTTGCTCGCGCTCTTCCTTTAGAAACATAAACGCCCAGAATCTCACGAAGCAGTTTCTGCAATCCAATGCTATCGCCCATTCCACAAAGTGCCGCCGCAATGGACGTATCCAAAACCGGTTTCGCCACAATTCCATAGCTCCAGAATAAACACTCCTGATCTGAATGACTGGCGTGAATCACTTTTAAAACTTCCGGGTTTTCTAATAACCCCAATAAGGAACTCAGATCCGACTTTTCTAGGACGGTAGGATCCACAAGAAAGCTTTGATTAAGGCTAGCCAATTGAATCAGAGCAATTCGGGGGTAGAAGCTGGTCTCACGGATAAATTCGGTATCCACGCCAATTGTGGCTTCTTTCTCGAGTATTGTGACCATCGATTCAATCTCTTCCCGGCTTGTGATAAGTCGGGGTTGTGGAAGTTGCTCTGAGTGTCGCATAATTTATATTCCGTGCCTAATTACCAGGATTGATGTTCTTCAAATACCGGATTATAAAGTGTTTTCTAAACGATGAAATCAAGAAACGAAACCGAAAAACCTTTTTCGACTAGCTCGCTTAAACCCCGTTTTATCACCGCTGCTTCTCTCTTCGATGGCCATGATGCCGCAATCAATATTATGCGGCGGGTTTTAGTCTCTCATGGTGCTGAAGTCATTCACTTGGGTCACAACCGCTCGGCGGATGAAATCGTTAAAGCAGCGATTCAAGAAGATGCTGGGGCCATTGCCATTAGTAGCTATCAGGGCGGTCACGTTGAATATTTCAAATACATCAGAGATTTATTAAAGAAATATCAAGCGGATCATATTCATATTTTTGGAGGTGGAGGGGGAACCATCACACCCCAGGAAGCAAAAGAGCTTGAGGCCTACGGTATTACAAAAATCTATTCACCGGAAGATGGTCGCAAACTGGGTTTAGATGGAATTATCAAGCACATGCTAGCCCAAATTAAAGATCATCCTTTACAAAATAAACACTGGGATAAGCTCTCGTCATTTTCATCTGATACTCAAGCTCTTTCGGAACTTCTAACATGCGTTGAGCTTGGAGAAGAATCATTTCAAGCTTTAGGCTTGGAAAAAGAGAAACAGGTTTTTTCGGATATTTTAAAGCAAATTGAAAACTCCCCCTCTCCTGCGCAAGTGGTTGGGATGACCGGAACAGGAGGAGCTGGAAAGTCGAGCCTTACAGATGAATTAGTTCTTCGAGTTTTAGAAAGTGATCCCAAAGCTCGAGTGGCCATCTTAGCGATTGATCCCACTCGAAGAAAAACAGGCGGTGCTTTATTGGGAGATCGTTTGAGAATGAACAGTCTCCAAAGCCCCAACTGCTATATGCGTTCTTTGGCCACGCGAGAAGCCAACGTTTCTATTAGTAGAGCAACACAACAATCGATTGAAGTCCTCAAAGCCGCTGGGTTTAATTGGATTTTTGTTGAAACAGGTGGCATTGGACAAGCCGACACTTCCATTTCGGGGTTAGTCGATATTAATATTTATGTGATGACAAGTGAGTTCGGCGCCCCGACCCAATTAGAAAAAATTGGGATGCTCGATTTTGCTCATTTAGTCGTTCTCAATAAATTCGAAAAAGGCGGAGCCCTAGATGCTTTAATTGAAGTCAAAAAGCAGTTTCGTCGCAATCACCGAGAGTTTGAGTCGGTCCCGCTTGCTCGATATCCTATTTTTGGAACCATTGCTTCTCGATTCAATGATTCAGGCGTCAATCAAGTGTTCCAACATCTGAATTGGATTCGAAAGCAAGAGAACAAACGAGCGCCTCTGCAAACGGATTTCGTGGTTCCACCACCCCATCAATTTTCGATTGTTCCCAAGGAACGTAGCCACTATTTAGCGGAAATTTCAGGGACCGTCCGTCACTACAAAAAGCAAGCTAAGGAAGCTGTCGAACTGGTAAAAAAAAGAGAAGCCCTCGAAAGCCTCCTCCAATCAGAGCCAGCGCTCGGCCCTGCAACAAGAACCGAACTGGAATCTCGTTTAGCTTCTTATCAGCGAGAGATTCCTGAAGCAGCCAATCACGTTTTAGATCAGTATCGCAAATTATCTGAAGGGTACCGCTCTGACGTCTTTCAGTATCAAGTCCGCCAGCAGAACTTTTCAGTTCCCTTAACTCACACAAGTCTTAGTCAAAATGCAGTCCGAAAAATTTCGCTCCCGACTTTTCACTCTGAAGCGGAACTCACGCGCTTTCTCTTAATGGAGAATCTCCCTGGATATTTTCCTTTCACGGCAGGCGTATTCCCCTTCAAAAGAAGTGAAGAGGATCCCAAAAGACAATTTGCGGGAGAAGGAACCCCTTCTCGAACCAATAAACGTTTTCATTTGCTCTGTGATGGCGAAAAGGCCAAGAGATTGTCTACTGCTTTTGATAGCGTCACTTTGTATGGCGAAGATCCCAATGAACGGCCCGACATTTTTGGCAAAATTGGTGAAAGTGGAGTCAGCGTTTGTACTTTAGAAGATGCCAAAACTCTCTATTCTGGCTTTGACCTGTGCGATCCTTCTACGAGCGTTTCCATGACCATCAACGGTCCAGCACCGATGCTCTTAGCTTTTTACTTCAATACGGCTATTGATCAACAAGTTGACAAGTTTAGAGAAAAAACAAAGCGTGACCCATCCCCTAATGAATGGGAAACCATTAAAGCAAACACTTTGAAGCAAATTCGAGGAACTGTTCAAGCCGATATTTTAAAAGAAGATCAAGCTCAAAACACTTGTATTTTTTCGACAGAGTTCGCTCTACGAATGATGGGAGACATTCAAAGTTACTTCATTCAAAACGATATCAGAAATTACTATTCCGTGAGTATTAGTGGGTATCATATTGCGGAAGCAGGGGCGAATCCCATCACCCAGTTAGCTTTTACTTTGGCAAACGGTTTTACTTACGTTGAGTATTACTTGGCTCGAGGGATGAAAATTGACGATTTCGCGCCTAATTTTAGTTTCTTTTTTAGTAACGGATTAGATCCCGAGTATACCGTCATCGGAAGAGTCGCTCGTCGTATTTGGGCGATTGCGATGCGAGACCGCTATGGAGCCAATGAGAGAAGCCAAAAATTAAAATATCATATTCAAACTTCGGGCCGTTCTCTGCACGCTCAAGAAATTAGCTTCAATGATATTCGAACTACGCTCCAAGCTTTAATAGCTTTCTTCGACAACTGTAATTCTCTTCATACGAATGCTTATGATGAAGCTTTAACCACTCCAACAGCAGAAAGCGTTCGTCGAGCCATGGCGATTCAGCTCATTATTGCAAAAGAATTGGGTTGGGCCAAAAATGAAAACCCGCTTCAAGGCAGTTTCTTCATTGAGGAGCTTACTGACTTAGTCGAAGAAGCTGTGCTAGCTGAATTTGAAAGAATTTCCGCTCGGGGCGGAGTTTTGGGCGCAATGGAGTCTCATTATCAGCGTTCAAAAATTCAAGAGGAGTCCCTCCATTATGAAACACAAAAGCACGACGGCACCTTGCCAATTGTGGGAGTAAATACGTTTTTAAGTCCTCAAAACATCCCCTTTGAAGAAAGCCTGCCTTCTGAACTCACTCGGGCCTCTTATTCCGAAAAACAGGAACAGATCGATCGCGTTACTAAATTTCAGAAAGCGCATCAAGGGCAAGCCACTGAAGCTCTCGTCCAAGTAAAATTAGCTGCATCTGAAAATAAAAACATTTTCGAAGCTCTTATGAACGCCACTCGAGTTTGCTCCTTGGGGCAAATCAGCCAGGCCTTGTATGAGATTGGCGGTCGATACCGCCGTAATATGTAATACCTGATCAAGTATTAGAAGATATACCGCTTCCGACTAATATTAAGAAGTAACGCCGTACAGATCATAAACATCATCATGGAAGAACCGCCGTAACTAAAAAACGGGAGCGTGACCCCCACAATCGGGAGCACCCCAATGACCATTCCAATATTAATGAAGACATGCCAGAACATGACCGCTGTTAATCCCACTGCAACGAGAACTTCAAATTTATCTCGTGCCCTCAGAATAGATCGAACTGAAAACAACAAATAACTCGCATAGAGCCCTAACAAAATGAGGCCTCCCACAAATCCTCTTTCTTCCGCAAATACTGAGAAAATAAAATCAGTGTGCTGTTCAGGAATAAAATTTAGTTGGGCCTGGGTCCCCTCCATATAGCCTTTACCAAACATTTTTCCAGAACCCACTGCAATTCTACATTGAAGGGCATTGTACCCAGTCGCTTTAGGATCAGACATCGGATTAAGAAAAGTTTTGACTCGGTTTCTCTGATAGTCGTGAAGGACGTACTTATAAGCGAGTGGAATACTGATCAGAGCAACAACCAAGACCAAAAATATCGATTTCCATTCGACACCGACAAAAAGAATCATGGAGGCAGCTGTTAAAAATACAATTCCCGCTGTGCCCATATCTGGTTGTTTTTTAATCAGAAGAAAATAAGGAATAATAAACAAAGCGGGCAGCATCAATCGCTTTAGGGAGTAGGGCCCCCCTTTTTTCTCATCAGAAAAGTATCGGGCCAGAGTGAAAATAATGGCAATTTTTGCAAATTCAGAGGGTTGCAAACGAAAAAAACCAAGATTAATCCAGCGCTGACTTCCATTGCCTACGTGCCCAACCACCAGAACCAAGGCCAACAAGATTAAACAAAGCCCATAAATCGGGTAAGCCAACTTTTTTAAAAAATCAGAATCGATGAAAATAATCGCCGCCGTAAGAACACAGCCCGCAACAAAATAAATTCCTTGGAGCTTTGTGAGAGATTGAAGTCCTGGCCCACGGCTCGCACTGAATAGCGTCAAGAGTCCAGTTAGCACAATGAGAAAGGTGCTGATTGCTAATCCGAGATTAAAACTTCGTATGACCTCCGGTGAATCAGTTTTTAACATTATTCATCCATTTCCTGAAAAGGTACTTGGTATCCTTTTTTGTTTGTATTTGCTTGAGTGGGCTCTTCCTGAATAGGAACACCTTTTTCCAAATTAATTTTATCAAAATAGGCTTCTATAACATCTCGAACAATCGGGGCAGCCGAAGACCCATGGCAGGAATGCTCGGCTAGCGCAACGACTGCAATCTCCGGATTTTCACGAGGAGCATACCCCACAAACCATCCGTGATGCCGCTGATCGACTGGCAAGGCCATACAGTTCTTGATTTTGGATATATCACTGAATCCTCTCACTTGAGCGGTTCCCGTTTTTCCAGAAATAAGTGTTTTTTTGCTTCGACCACTCACTGAAGCTGTGCCCCCTGGCTGATTCACCACTTGGAAGAGCCCCTCTTTCACTGCTTTCCACACTTCAGGACTTAATTTAATTTCAGATTGTTTTTCGGGTTTAAATTCTTTC
>JBJSXY010000130.1:0-4495 GCA_046086625.1 Pseudomonadota bacterium
CTAAAGCTCCTGATTTTTCTCTGCCCGATACTGAAAATAAAATGGTTCGTCTTTCTGATATCGGAAATAAAAAACCATTCCTCGTGATGTTTATTTGTAATCACTGTCCCTACGTAAAGCACATTGGACCAGAGTTATCGGATTTAACTCGGGAATTTCAGGAAAAAGGTGTGGCTATTTTTGGAATAAACTCCAATGACACAGTTTCTTACCCGGAGGACAGTCCTGAAAAAATGGTTCTTGAAAAAAAACGTTTAAATTATACATTCCCTTATTTAATAGATACGTCTCAAGAAGTTGCAAAAGTTTACCAAGCTGCTTGTACCCCTGATTTTTTCCTTTTTGATATAAATGCAAAGCTCGTGTATCGCGGCCAATTTGATGAGAGTCGGCCGGGGAATAAAATCCCTGTCACGGGAGCCGATTTGAGACGTGCCATGGAGGCAGTTTTAGTTAACAGCGCTCCCGTACCCAACCAACGACCCAGCATTGGCTGCAATATCAAATGGAAAAAAAATAGTGGATGACTGGAAAAAGAAACTGACACCTGAACAATACGAAGTTTGCCGAAATGGGGCAACTGAGCGGCCTTTCACTGGAAAGTATTATCACCACAAAGAGCCTGGGATTTATCATTGCGCTTGCTGCAATTTGCCTTTGTTTCGTTCAGAAGAGAAATATGACTCGGGCAGTGGCTGGCCAAGCTATTGGGCACCTATCGATCCGAAAAACATTTTAAATATTGAAGATAGATCGCATGGAATGAATCGGACTGAAATCAAATGCTCTCGATGTGAATCCCACTTAGGCCATGTCTTTAACGATGGACCGGCTCCGACCTATCAACGCTATTGTGTGAATAGTTTATCTTTGGTCTTTATCGGTATTGACTAACTCATCGAATTAGTAGTTATAGTCTCCTCCGTTAAAAGTAGGCCAAGTAAGAGGATCCGGCTGATAGTCTGCACCCCAGTTCGTGATTGTCTGATAAGTATAGCAAGTAGCGGTTCGACCTGTAGAATCTCGCAGACGAGCAGTGACTTTCCAGGTCCCAGCAGCAGTAAAGTAAACATACCGGTAAATAGCCGAGGAAGAAGCACCCACGATGTTATCTTGAGATGTGCTTGCATCTGTATTCATGTAGGTTGGGTAATCCGCTGTTAAACTTTCCAACCAAAAACCCCCTTGAGCTCCGGAAGCGTTAATGGTCGCCAGGATCCAAGTGTAATAATAATAGGGATATTGATAGGTATACAAAGGAGCCGGGTTTGGAGTCATCGATAAACTACATGAAAACGGTGTCGTCGAAGATGAGATATTAATAGTGGTTTGTAAAAAAGCACCATTGTTACATTGAATGCCCGTGCTTGTTGAGCGAGCTAAAGCCGTGACGATTTTTGAGCCGGAGGAATAAAAATTCAGGATCGGGTTCTGAGAAGGGACTCCTCCCACCACGTATCCGTCAGTGACGTTAATTTGAGTTACAGTCAGAAGTTCACCCGTCGAAGCTGAGATATTGAAAGGAACATTCTGTCCGGTTGTGTAAGTGCCGGGTGTGTAACTAAGAGTACAGTTCAGTGTCGTGATATTAGCTGTAAAAGTAAGGGGGATGGTATTGGTAGCCGATTGGCTGCCCGCAGTAGCCGTCACAGTTACGGTTCCAGTTCGAGTAGTGAGTGAATCAATTGCCGTTATCCATGCTGTATTTCCCCCGGCAGCCATTTCCAAACCGGCTCCGGAAATAGACCACGTGTAGGTGGGGGTGGAACTAAAATTTGATGGTATCGCTGTAAGGACAATGGCTTGATTTGCGGGAACAGTAGTGGCCGGGCTTGCACTTAAACTCACAGAGGCAGAGCTCTGAACATTCACTGTTTTGGCACAAGTGGCGCTGTTTCCTAAAGAGTCAGAGATATAGAACACCGAAGTATTGAAACCAGCCGAAGGATAACGGGCTCCAGCAGTCGCTTGAGTAGCAGAAGTCTGAGTTAAAGAGGCTGTATTCTCTCCGTTGCCACCTGGAAGAAAGCCAGTGAAAAAATAAGTTCCACTACCTCCTGCAGCAGTAGCTGTATAAGTTACATTTTGATTAAGCGCTGGGGTTTCCGTTGAAGCTGCAACAGAACAGCTAAGCGGATTTGAAGTGGTCTCGGGAACAACGGTTATAGCTAGTTGGCAAGTCGTGGATCTTCCAGCGCTGTCGGTCACTGTGAAATTGCTAGTCCTAACCTGACTCGTATTAGTGGTGTTGGTAAGCGTTTGAGGCAATGAGTAAGTTGTTAAAAAGGTCCCTGTAGTTCCTGAAAGGGTGTAAGGCGCTGCACCCCCGATCACTTGAATCGAAACAGGAAAGGTTTGACCAGAGACTACCGAACTTAATGAAGTCGTGGCAGCACAGGTAAGACTTCCTGAGTTAACTGTGAGAGTGACTCCGTTCGTCTCAATATTACAACTACTAAGTAATATTGAAGTTAGGGTCAGGGCTACTAAGTTTAGGAATCTAAAATATCTCATCGAAAGATCTCCATGCAAAAAATGTCAGGGAAGGGGAATGCAACTTCCAGACCGGAAAAAACGAGATAGATGCAGAGTCTATTTTAGAAATAGTTAAGACCGGTTAATCCGTATACAAAATGAGTTCAAGTGCCAGTGTATTCCGAAAAGAAACTAGACGGGGCACAATTGGAATTACCAGTGGGCTAGCTCTCTATCGTTTTTGTGCAAGTGGTTGATGGCTCGATGGGATGTAGCGGGAGTTCAAGTCTTCATAAATGCTCCTTTTAAGTGTTTGACAGGGTTTTCGATTCATTAGGGTGGCTTGGGTTTTACCAAAATGAAGAGGCTTAAGAAAAGTTTCAAAAACTAAAAGGTCAGGTAAAACGGAGGCCTTTAAATCGCTTTAAAGTTTGGTTTCTTGTTAAAAGCTCATGATACAAAGTTCCTGATGAAGAGTATGAAATACAGTGAGCACTTAGTTTTAAAAAACAAAGCGATTATTTCTGCTTTGCTCTTGGAACTCTCTCAAAAGTTTAGAGTCCATATTTATAATAATTCTCTAAACAGTAACCACATCCATCTTCTTGTGAAAGCGAGCCACCCAAAAGACCTCCACGATTTCTTAAGAGTTCTCACTGGCCAAATCGCCCAAAGAATCACGGGAGCTGTCCGGGGGAAGAAAAATCGAGTGAGCTTCTGGCTTAAGCCTATTTGGAAAAGAATCGTGCATTGGGGGAGGGATTCAGAACCAGCTTGAATCGCTTGGACTTGCCGCCTACGAGGCGAATCCCATCGCCCATGAAAAAAAGCATTACCGAATTTTACTAAACGATTCCTGGCACGAAAATTCCGCCACTTCATCTTTTTCACTTTTCTTCTTTGGGATTTGAATCTTGAAGTTTTCTAGGACGCCTGTTTGATTTCTCTTAATTCTATTTAGAATCGAAACAAAATTTTTATCTGTAGACATCACAGTAGAAGCTAGGATTCCCTTTTTGGCTTGAGACTCAAAAAGCTTTCGAAGTCGTTCCTCTAATTTCTCCAAATCAGAGCTTTCAAAAATATGATTCTTCGGAAGGGGCTTAAGTTCATTGGGAAGTTCAAGTTCTTTTCGTCTTTTATTAAGAAGATCAGCCAATTTTGTTAAGTCATCGGGTGAATTCTTTCCTGACGAGATAACAGAAAGAATCGATACACCCATTTCTGATTCAAGAGCTTGAACAAACTTATCAAACGCAGGCCCCTTCCATGTGAAATCGCCTTTGTCTATTTTTGAGGAGATGAGTTCTGTTAATGACGTTCCCGGTTTCTTTTCTTTTTCAGCTAAGGCCTCTTCCGAAAGAATCGATTCAATCGACAATAATGTAGACTCTCTTCCTGACCAAGGATTTACTTCGCCTAGGCCCAAGGCTTTGAAGGCTCCATTTAAGAGTTTATGTTGTTCTTCAATACTCAATTGGGGGCGATCGATAACTCGGCTAAGGATATTTGCTTTGATATGGTCTTTCATCTCAGGTTGAGCAATAACTAATGCCATCCCAATAGTTCTCTGGACTCTGACATCAAATTCGGCGTGGGAAGGCGGGATATTTTTTTCATACCAATCTAAAAAACTAATAAATTGATCCACTCGCGCATCTTTTTTCTCGGGATCTAACTTCCGATTTAGATTGGTTCGAATCTCTTTAAGATGACTCAAAATCTGTTTCATTTCTGAAAAGTTTCTTCTATCAATTGCGTTTAACAGTTTGCTGCTCTGTTCGAGGGGAATTTCCAAATCGGTTACGCCCAAAACAAGAGCGACTGCATTTCTTAAGGAGGCTTCGAGGTTAGGAACTGCCCATTGCCGTTCATTTGAAACCACTTCTTCAATACTGTGTTTTACTGCTTTTCGAATCCAGGAATCCCGTGGAAGATTCATCTGAACTTGGAATTCAGAATTGGCGATATTATTACTTAAATTGAAACTGCCCGTAAAAAGAGCTGTTTGCTGTTTCCC
>JBJSXY010000131.1:0-5762 GCA_046086625.1 Pseudomonadota bacterium
TGGCCCGAAAAAAATAACCCGGGGATGAGTTGCATTAGAGCTGTGATTGCTGTGGCTGTCGTATTGGAGAACAAAATAAGTGCGGTAGGCTTCGGGCAATTTTTGTAGAAGCTGTTCAATGGAGTTTATCTCGGGTTTGGCCCCTTGAACCCAACTTAAAACTTCGGAAGCGCTTACCAGGGGGTGAAGTTCGATGGGGACTGGCACAGAAGCATTTGAAGGAAGCTGCCACAGAAAGAGCCAGATAATAAAAGATAAAAACATTAGGACTTCGAAGCTTCTACAAATCGTAAACGAACTTCCGAAAGAATATTTTTAAGAAGTTCTGCTTCTTCCGGTGTTAAATTACCGCGAGTTTTTTCTTCTAGAACACTTAAAATTTCAATATTTTGTTTAGCTAATTCGATGTTCTTCGTTTTTTTTCCAGATTGAGGATCCGGAGTGGTTCCTAAATTAATAAGAGCACTCGTTGCAAAAGAAAGAGTCAGAGTTGAAAAATCGATTTTATCCGCCATGTTTTAATCCTTAAGGTTTTTCTACTGGAACTTTAGCTGCATTCGAAGCCGCCACAAGATCTCGAACTGATTTAACAGCTGTTTCAATGGGACTCTTATCGGTAGCAGGGGCGGGTGCTGGAGTTGCCTGAGCCGGTGCCGCCGGAGCAGCCGGGGCTGCAGCGGGTTTAGCGGGGGCGGCAGTTTTGGCTTTAGCTTTCGCTTGTGCTTGGGCCTCTAAGTCTCTTAGTTTTTTTCGTCGAACCTGTAATTCAGAATAATCGAGAGTAAAAACGGCTGCCTTATCTTCTTCTACTAAAGGCAATTTATTTTGAATTTCAGGCTGATTTCCAGTGCCAGAAAAAATAGATTTGAGTTTGGCTGAAGTGACGGTCTTTATCAGAGTGAGCTCCTCAATGGTTTTTAACTCAACAGATAGGAGAAATTTTTCGTTCGAGTTCTTAATCAAGTCGACAAAGCGATCAGGAATTTTTACCACTTGAGTAAAAGGGGCTGTTTGAGGGTTCTCATAAGTAACACAGAAAATTCCCTCTTTTTGAGCGCTGTAGGGGCTTGCGAATCTAAAAATGAGCCGATAGACCTGAACGTTAAACTGAGCAGGGTCCCACACTACCCAAATATTTAAAGCCCCTCTGACATCTCCGGGGGCAATCCCCATTTTCGGGCTTGCTTGAGCGCGTTTTCCACCCACAAGCAGGGTGATCACTGCATAAATTGAAAAAAATAAGCCGCCTGCAGCAAGGATAGAAAGGATAAGACTTAACGTAACTGGCATCTTGCACCTCTGGAAAAAGATGTAACATTCTAGGGGCTTATTTGTCGAGCAGAAGTCCCCTAATGCAGGGGATTTCCCCGTAAATTATTCAATACAAAAAGGATCCCCGAACAGAAAAAAAGGACCCCAATTAAAATATTAAATCCATTATTAAATGGCTGGATGCTAGCTTGCGGATTTTCTTGACGGGTTTTTCGAACCGTAACCACCGTTCGATAAATAATCCAAGGGCCTCCCAGGATAAGACCAAAACCAATTAAAATGAGCGCCCAATTTCCCCACTCCATGGGACCCTTCATAAACTATCTCCTTATGCTGTGCAGTAATTATGCTACGAGTGGGGAAGATCTCACAAGCCTTTCCCATGGTAAAATGAAAACTTCGTTATGAGTGCATCTCTTCTTATTTTTGATACCCATCCGATTCAATACCGAGCTCCTGTATTTCGGGAACTTTTGGAACAACTTCCCCAGGTACAGGTGATCTTTTTTAATTCCCGGTTTGATGGGAAAAAGTGGTGGTTTCAGGAAGTCGACAAGATTCCCAAACAGGAGTTTGGAGTGCCTTTGTCGGAAGGGTATCCCAACCGGGTTCTAGAAACTCAAACGTTGAGCTTCCTGGATAAAGTAAAAACTTTAAATCAAGCGCTAAATAAGGAGAAGCCCCAAGCCGTTCTTGTTTACGGGTATTATCAAGTTGAGCACTGGATTTTAAGAATTCTATGTGCTCAAAAAAAAATCCCGCTTTTGTTTGTAGGTGAAACCTTTGATTGGCGAGGTTCTTTTCTTCGAAAAAAAATTAAAAGCTTTCTTATTGGGTATTTCTTTAATCGAGTAGCGGGCTTTGTTGCGATTGGTAAAAAGACCTTTGATTATTATCTTCAGTGGGGAGTTCCTGCTTCAAAAATAACACAAGCTAAGTACTGTACGGATGTTTCTCCTTTTATCCTTTCCGACGCTGAAGCCAGGAATTGTCGAGAGGGGATTCGAAACCAACTCGGGATCCCATTAGATGCATTTGTTCTTCTTTTTGTGGGGCGTCTTTTTGATAGAAAAAGACCTTTCGATCTTCTTGAGATCCATCGGAAACTACAGCTTCAAGCTCCGGTTCAAACGATTTTTGTTGGAAATGGGGAACTCAGTGAATCGCTCCAATTAGCAGCAAAAGAAATACCCGGAGTTCATCTAGTAGGCTTTAAAAATCAAAAAGAAATCAAAAATTTCTATTATTCAGCGGATCTTCTAGTGGTTCCCTCTGATTTTGAAACCTGGGGACTCGTCGTGAATGAAGCTTTCGGCTGCCAGCTTCCAGCTCTCGTTACAGATCAGTGCGGTGTGGCCGAGGATTTAGTGATGAGCAGAAAAACGGGAGAAATTTTTCCAGTTGGAGATTGTGAAGCCGCTGTAGAAAAAATCAGACCCCTTTTATCCGATCGTTCGATAGTGAAGAATTGGGGCCTAAACGCTCGGACTTTAATTCTTAAAAATTATCAGCCAAGACAGTTCGCGAACTGTATTTTAAGCGCTTTTAGGAAAGCTACTTTAGCTGAAGTAAAAGAGAGTTCTGTGTAGCTGAGGAGTGAGACTCCATAATCTTTCCCCCGTGACTTTCGATAACAAGCTTTGCAATTGCCAAAGACAACCCTAGATTCTGATGATGATGCATTTCAGACGAACCTGTCTCAAAGGGCTTGAATGCATCGTCTGGAAGCGGTTCTCCGCTCCAAGAAATGTCGAGTAAAGTATGCCCCTCATTCTTTTTAGCTTTTAAATTAATCTGAGTGTCCGGTTTCGTTCGAGTGATAATGGAAGTTATAATCCGATTCAAAGCCAGCTCCATTTTTTCCCAGTCTAATTTTTCATGCCCCACACTATCAGATGCGAAAGTTAATTGAATTCTATTGTTAGAAGTGCTGGATCTTAAGGTTTCCACCATTTTTCGAAGTTGGACGTCCAAATCAACTTGCCCCAACTTAAGTTTTCCTGTGGATTCGAGTTTTGTGTAAGTTAAAACCTCTGAGACAATTTCAGAAAAACGATGAACGGCACCCGAAAGGGCCGAGACAGACGTCTGAAGGTCTTTACTCAGTTCAGCTTGAGACTGAGAAAGAAGAGACATGAAGGATTGTAGAACAGTAAGAGGAGTGTTGAGCTCGTGGGATATTAAAGACAAGAATCGAGCTTTCGCTTTATCCAAAAGAGAAAGTTCGTTAAGACTTTTTTCAAGAGCTCGGTTCTTCTCCTCTAGTTCTCTTCGAAGTTGAAAGGCTTCGTTAGCTTGCTTTAGCGTTAACTTTAATTCTTCAGGATCCCAAGGCTTTGCAATATAACGGTAAATATGTCCTCGATTAATCGCATCAATAACAGATTCGATATCGGTGTACCCAGTGAGCAAAATTCGAGTGGAGTGGGGACTCAGTTTTTTAGCTTTTTCCAAAAGCTCTACTCCTGACATATCAGGCATTCGTTGGTCAGAAACGATGACATGAAATTTGTGAGCTCCCATTAATTGAAGAGCTTCGAGAGGCGAAGTCGTCGTAGTGACTTTGAATAAACCCCTCAAAAGACGTTGCAGTGCCTGCAAGTTATCTTTTTCATCATCGACTAAAAGTATGGGATCAAGTATGGGATCCAATTGTGTCTGCTCCGGATTGTATTTAGAATCATAGGGAATTAAGACGTAGGTTTCAAGGAGAGCTATGGAATCGATCGATACGGTTTTATTTGAATTGAGAACCTTTGAGCCTAGCCGGGCTTTCGCCGCAGAGGCCCATATGGGTAATAAGTTGGAATACGACACTCTTTGGAGGCAATCCCAAAACGATCCGGTTGCTTTTTGGGAAGAAGCAGCTCGAAATATTACTTGGTTTAGTCGTTGGAAAAGACCCCTTATTTGGAACGAACCTTACGCTAAGTGGTTCGAAGGGGGCACTACGAATGCTGCTTACAATTGCATCGATAAGCACTTGAAAGAAGGGCTAGCGAACAAAACAGCAATTATTTGGGAAGGAGAAGATGGCACTTCTCGTGAGCTCAAGTACCAAGACCTTTTTGAGAGGGTCTGCGAGCTTTCTCAGGTTCTTGAAAATAAATTTGGACTTAAAGCCGGAGATACCGCAGCGATTTACATGCCCCTGATTCCCGAAGCTGTGATTGCCATGCTTGCTTGTGCACGAATTGGAGTCACTCATAGTGTGATTTTTGCTGGCTTTAGTGGACCAGCCATTCGAGATAGGGTTCAGGACGCCGAGTGCAAAGCTATTTTGACAGCGGATATAGGATACCGTCGAGGTCAAGAAATCGAACTTCTTAAAACGATTGAATCTGTGATGCCAGAAATGCCCACAGTTCAAAATGTCTTAGTCCTTAAGAGAAAAGAAAAAACGCTTTTGAGTGGCAAGTGTCATGATTGGAATTTGCTGACTCAAGCTGAAATAAAAAGCCATTTCCCTAAACCTTTCGATTCAGAACACCCTTTGTTTTTGCTTTACACAAGTGGGACCACTGGAAAACCCAAAGGCATCATCCACTCGACGGGGGGATATTTAGTTGGAGTAAGTACGACTGCGAAGTGGGTATTTGATTTAAAAACAACGGATGTTTTCTGGTGTACTGCGGATATTGGTTGGATTACTGGCCACAGCTACTTGGTGTATGGACTTTTAAGTCAGGGAGCCACGATTGTCCTTTATGAAGGCGCGCCTCTTCACCCGCATCCGGGGCGATTCTGGGAAATCGTTGATAAGTACAAGGTTTCGATTCTTTATACAGCCCCGACGGCGATTAGAGCTTTTATGCGCGCTGGAAATGAGCACCCTCGGAAATATCAACTGAGTTCTTTAAGGCTTTTAGGAAGTGTAGGTGAACCTATTAATCCAGAAGCTTGGATGTGGTACCACACGGAAATTGGAAGGGAACGATGCCCGATTGTGGATACTTGGTGGCAGACTGAGACTGGCTGTATTTTAATTTCACCCATTCCGGGCGTAACGGCCACTAAACCGGGCTCAGCTACGAAACCGTTTCCAGGAATAGTTGCAGATGTTGTGAATGACGAGGGAAAAAGTTGTCCTGCTAATATTGGGGGATACTTAGTGATCAAGCACCCGTGGCCTTCCATGTTGCGAGGGATTCATAAAAACCCGGAGCGATTTAAGGAAAGTTATTGGAGTAAATTTCCTGGCATGTATTTTA
Source organism: Pseudomonadota bacterium (assembly GCA_046086625.1). Classification (GTDB taxonomy): domain Bacteria; phylum Bdellovibrionota; class FAC87; order UBA2466; family UBA2466; genus RFNO01. The sequence goes on from JBJSXY010000131.1 coordinate 5,484, forward strand.
CAGGGGACAGTGCTCATCGCGATGAGCGGGGTTATTTTTGGATCAAGGGTCGTGTTGATGATGTCATCAATGTTTCAGGACACCGATTAGGCACGATGGAAGTTGAAAGTGCTCTCGTGAGCCATCCCGCAGTGGCGGAAGCTGCTGTCGTGGGCAGGCCGGATTCATTGAAGGGACAAGCCTTAGTTGCTTTTGTGACCCCTAAAGATTCACAGGCGAAAATTTCTGTTAAAGATCTCATTCAACAACTCAAAGAACATGTAAGTCGAGAGATTGGCG
>JBJSXY010000132.1:0-2688 GCA_046086625.1 Pseudomonadota bacterium
CTCAAAAGTGGGAACTACCTTTAGCTTTTCCTCTGAAGGAGCTGAAGGAACTCGAGCTTTGCTCTTCACAAATCGCAAGAGATCATAGCGCTGTAGCGACGGACTGTAGGCTTTCAAAACAGCCACAATCCCCGCAAAAAAAGCCGCCGCATTGGAAGTGCCGGAAGAGACACTCCCATTAGAAAAACTGGCTTCAGAACGCTCCATTAAGAAGTCTGGCTTTTCATCCCCTTTCATATTGGGTCCAGAAGCCGAATAAGCATTGATGTCCCCAATTGTTAAAACAGTGGGGTTATCGGCCGGCACCATGACTTCATATCCCGGAGTTGCATCTAAAAGCTGGACCGGATCCACTGGCTTGGTTTGATTCCCCATTCGGATGGGTTCCCTTTGAGGAATGACAACAATTCGAACGCGGTCGTTCCCCGTAAAAGCACCTGACTTTGCCCGAAGTTCTAACGTGTAGTCTCCCTCTTTTCTAGCGAACGTATAATTGATTCTTTCTCTCGCTAAAAACGTCTCTCCGGATGCCAATTTGTCTTTCTGAAGGACTTGTTTCAGGTCAGCTTTAGCTACTTGATTGCCTTCTGGATCATACAAAAACATATCAATGTCTTTTTCTGTACCTTGTGTTTCAGAGTCCCATCCCCCGGTATAACTCAAAATAATCTGAGCTGGATTGTCATCCACATGACTTTTAATTCGAAGACGTGATCGGTTGCCGAAATAAAGTAGACCCTCTTCATCCATCACTACGTTGGCATTGAAGACTCGCCCTCCATAGTTTCCCGCAGCATTCACCCAAAGAATCCCTTGGGCAGTTGCTTGATTTACAATTTCATTTATAAAACCGCCGCCATCAAAGTTTCCGCAGCATTCCCGATTTTGGCTGTAAAGAACAATATCCACTCGGTTCTCAATAGCGTAACGAACCGCTCGTCTAAAATTCGTAATTCCGTTTCCGTTAAGAAGATAAAACTGAGGCCCTTGTTCGGTGCCGCCGGACATGGCCCAAGCGATCTCAGCCATTTGAAGACCATGTTCGGTTTGGCCCATATTTTCGTGATAATCCGGATTTCCTAAATCATATTTTTTGATGAATTCCGGATCGTATTTTTCGACCATTACCGCGGAAGACGGCAATTGCCCCGAGCCGGCTTGATAGCCCGTAAAACCGTTATCGATTACCGCAACTTTAACTTGAGAAATTCGATCTGTTGGAAATCGATTCACTCCGTAAAAGGCACGCATCTTATCGCCATCGACGATTTTGACAGCGGCGCTAGCGTGTAATCCCAATCCCAAAGCAATCACAAATAATAGTTTTTTCATGTTTCTTCCCTTCCCCATAAAAAAAGGCACTCGCGGGTGTTAGCCCGACAAGTGCCTTCTTTAATTTACTAGACTGACGAGAGGCTGTTTCTTACCAGTACCAGCCGCCCCAACCACGTCCCCAGCCCCAGCCGTAACCGAAGCCGTATCCGTAGCCAGCATAACCGAAGCCGTATCCGCCCCAGCCCCAGCCGTAGCCACCCCAACCATAACCCCACCAACGGCACCACCATGCTTGGGTGGAAGCTTCGTTGTCGAGTTCGCTTGTGGAAGTGACGATATCCATTTCGCCGACCTTATTGGCATCGACTGCAATGGTTGATGCATAAGCATTCATCGCATTGTCATCCATGGTTCGAGCTTTCACTCGAGGATCCAGGTTATCAACACGATAAACGTGAACCTTCTTTGCATCTTGGTCCACTTTCACGAGAACAGCTGCAGGAGCCTGAGCTAATTCGTGAGCTTCGTTATCGATCTGATCCGCGTGAACATTGTTCACTACAGCCATTGCCAATACAGCAAGCGCTGCTAAAGATTTACTTAGTTTCATATGAAACACCTCCATCAAAGGTAACGCATAGCAATATTTGAAAAGCATTTCAAGAGGTTTCACAGATTACTTCAAAAGAAAAAGTGCCATTTTTGGTCACCATTTTTAATTAACGGTTATCGTTGAGATTCTCTGGGGTCCTCAGGTAGACTCTGCTTTTTGAGGAGATCACTTATGAGAGTCGCGATTACAGGAGCCACTGGGTTTATCGGGAAATATGTCATTGAAGCTTTAGGGAAAGAAGGTATCACGCCCGTAGTTTTTTCTCGTAATGTTCAGTCGGCACAGAAGATTTTGGGAACTGAAATTGAGGTGCATGCTTGGGATCCAGAAAAGGAACCGGCCCCCTCAAAAGTTTTAGAATCCGTGGATGGCGTCATTCACTTGGCAGGAGAAGGCATTGCAAACAAACGATGGAGCGAAAAACAAAAGAAGAAAATTTTGGACTCTCGGATCTTGGGCACTCGAAATCTAGTTACTGCTTTAAATTCTATGAAGGGCAAAAAACCAAAAACTTTAGTCAGTGCCTCAGCTATTGGTTTCTATGGCAATCGCGGCAATGACATTCTCAACGAGCAGTCCCTTCCAGGAAACGGCTTTCTCTCGGACGTTTGCTTAGCTTGGGAAGAAGAAGCGCAGAAAGTAGAACCTTCCATTCGTTTAGTGACTCCCCGGATTGGAATCGTTCTTGGCCGTGAAGGGGGAGCTTTAACAAAATTACTGCCTCTCTTTAAATTGGGGGGAGGCGGTCCCGTGGGCTCGGGAAACCAGTACATGAGTTGGATTCACGTAAAAGATGTTGC
>JBJSXY010000133.1:0-4842 GCA_046086625.1 Pseudomonadota bacterium
ATGAGGCTGCAATTCCTTAAGCCAAAGAAGACTTACAGGCCCGAGAAATAAAGAAACAAGAAGAAATATTTGAGGGTCATAGAGTGCGGGGTTTTCAAATCCTCTCATCAAACACAGAAAATCACGGGCTAATAAAATTACGCAGAAAAGAGAGAAGTTTAAGTAGATGGGATTTTTCAAGTTACGAATCAAAACTGCAATCCCCAAAAAAGCAGCCACGAAGCAGGATAAAATCAGACTTATAGTGTCAATTCGCATACTTGGACTAGTCGTACCACGCGCTGGCACCAATGTCCAACGCTTGGCATTATACTACCCTTTGAGCCGGAAATGAGTTAGATTTAGTTTAAAAAAATGAGTCAAACACTTGAAAACTATTACCAAGTTTTGAGGGTCCGCAAAGAGGCATCCACTCCTGAAATCGTGGCTGCTTATCATGTGGCGAAGGGAGCCGTAACTCAAGAGGCAAGTTCGGGACGCTTAGGCTTTTCGGCAGGCGACGTCGCTTCCTATTTACGTCGAATCGAAGAAGCTTATTCCACCCTTACCGATCCAAGAAAACGCCGAGATTATGATGATGTTTTAAGACTGATCGACCCAATAAAACCTCAAGAAATCACTGGTGAGATTCTTCGAAAGACTCGCGAAAATCTTAATATGAGCCGAGAAGAACTTTTTAGGATCACTCGAATTCCCCTTCGTTATTTGCAAGCCATTGAAGAAGAAATAGTTAACCAAATGCCGGCCAGAGTCTATTTGCAGGGATTTATCAAAAATTTGGCTCAAGTTTATCGATTAAACCCTCAAGAGACAGCTCGGCTTTTTCTTGAATATTTCGACAAGAATCTTGCCGACCGTGTCCACTCTTAAGTTCATTGTCACTCCTGAATTTTCGGGACAGCGCCTAGATATCTTTTTAGCAAACCAAACCAAGCAGAGCCGCACTCGAATCCAAGAACATTTGAAAAATAAACGGGTCACGCTCAATTCAAATCTCTCTTATAAAGTTTCCGTACGCATTCAATCAGGAGATGAAGTTGGCATCGAATTATTGGACGATCCTCCCTCAACACTAGAACCTGTGAACGCCCCCTTAGATATTATTTTTGAAGATGAACACCTTCTAGTGCTTAACAAAGCTCAAGGTGTAGTTGTTCACCCAGCCGCTGGACACCGATGCGACACTTTGGTTCACCATCTTCTCCATTATTTAGGAGAGGCAAAGGAGTTTCTTGACTCCTCATCAGTACGCCCTGGAATAGTTCATCGGCTCGATAAGGGAACCAGTGGCGTACTACTCATCGCCAAGAATCGACAGGTACAAGAAGCGCTTTCCCAGCAATTTAAGAATCGAGAAGTAAAAAAGGTGTACGAGTGTATCGTGTGGGGACAAATCAAACGCCAGGGAACTCTTCGAAATGCAATTGGTCGAGACAGGATCCATCGCAAAAAAATGAGCTCAAAAACATCTAAAGGCCGAGCAGCAGAAACACGCTTTGAACCCATGGAAACTTTTCTAAACTTCACTCACCTCTTAGTTTTTCCACTCACAGGGCGCACTCATCAGATTCGAGTTCATTTGTCTGAATTTGGTCATTCCATTGTGGGAGATCCGCTTTATGGAAAAGGTTTAACTGCCAAAAGGTCTGAAGAAATCTCAACCAGTATAAATGACACTATCCGCACTGTAGAGCAACCGTTCCTGCATGCCAGTCAGCTCTCTTTTTTTCATCCAGTAAATCAAGAGGTGATGGAATTTAAGGCTACGCCACCCGCATCTTTTTCAAATTTCTTGAATCTTTTAAAGCGGGATAACTCCTGATGCGAGACTCTCTGTTTGATGTAGAGTGGGGCTACGATGTAGAAAAGAAAGGGGACTCTGCTCCTTTATTTGAACAAGTTCATGGAAGTGAACTTTTACATTTTAAATCTGCCTCTGATCTCCCTTCAGAAGAAGGCCTCTCTCTATCCAAAGCAGATGGAGCCATTGCTTATTTTAAAAAAGCTGAGATCCATGTTTACACAGCGGATTGTTTTCCTGTTTTGTTTTTTACCGAAGAGGACACTGGACCTATTGGTGCGGTTCATGCCGGCTGGAAAGGAATAAAAAAAGGGATTATCCAGAATGCTTATCGACAACTATCTCACTGTAAATCTCTTCATGCGGTGATTGGACCCGCCATCGGAAGCTGTTGCTTTGCCGTTCGAAATGATTTTGTTCAGGAATGGGAACAAGCCGGGCTTTCCCCAGGAAAATATTTGAGTCTGCGAGAAGGCCGTCAATATTTTAATCTTTTAAACTACGTTACCCAGGAAGCTCTTTTGGGCATTTCAAAAAACAAGATCCATTTAGAGTGGTTTCGCTGCACAGCCTGCTCGGAACCTTCTCTTCCCTCATTCAGAAGAGACAAAAGTGCTAACCCCAGAATACGAACCTGGATTCGAAAAACAACTTAACGCTCCCATTTCATGACCCACGCGTCTTTCTTTCCTCCATAATACTTTTTTCGAATGCCTAGCACTTTAAATCCAGAACCGAGATACAGCTTAACGGCCGGCTCATTGGCGGGATCCACTTCAAGAAAAGCCTGTTCTATTTGAGGCAAGCGGAGGACCCATTCCAATAGTTTTTTGGCGATTCCTCGACCTTGAATATTCTTTCGAGTGGCAATAGCCACTACATCGATTTCAGTCCCCGTCGAAAGCGTTAAGAGAAAACAAGCCAGTTCCTTTCGTTCTTCAATTCCCCAACAGAACGAACTGGGTTGAGACAAGAAAAAACCATATTCCTTCTTGCTCCAAAGAGGAACGAGAGTTTCTTCGGCAATGTCATAAATCGAATCTAAGTCGGAGAGACTAAGTTTTCTAGGGGCTTCACTCATCAGGAAAGCAAGAAAGTTGCCGAATATTTTTCACTCAGAAAATCAATATAATCCTGCAATCCTTTATCGATCCTATCCTTTTTCAGAGCTTCGGCAATCAAAGACTGTTTTTTATCTCCTAGTCTCTTAACTTTCTCGGGATAGTTGCGGATATACTCTTCAATTTCTGCATCGGTGACAATCGGAGTGAGACTTTCAATTTTTTTTTTCAAAAACTTCTCCGCAAGAATTCCCCGAGTGATTCTCTTTAATCCCTCTGCTTCTGTTACAGAAAAAGTATTTAGAAGTCGCTTCCATTCACCGCTCTGAGCCTGATCAGTAATTTTTTTGACCTGTTCGCTTGTTTGTTTTGGGTCCGGATCTTTAAACTCAGAGATCTTTGCTTCTTCTGCGATCATGTGCTCGAACATCAGTTTCTGTACGGTAGACTTCAGGTTCTTGTCTGTTTCCAAAAGAATAGTGGGGCGCTCTCCGGTTCTCAGGCGTTGAATCCCCCTGAAAAAATAAGCCTCTTGAACGGTAATCAGTTGTTCGCCAACTTTACCAGCAACCGCGTTTACAAACACAGGAGCGGACAGACCGAATCTTGAAAGAAGCAAGAAGGTAAGAAGAATTACCCTTCTCGACATGCAATCCCTTCGATTTCTACCAGAGCGCCTTTTGGCAAAGCAGATACTTCAACTGTGGCTCGGGCTGGATAGGGGGCTACCAAGTGTTTTTCATACACAGCATTAAATTTGGGGAAATCCGCCATGTTCTTTAGAAACACTGTGGTTTTTACCAAATGCCGGAGACCTAATCCCTCTGCTTCCAAGACTGCCGAAAGGTTTTTAAGAACTTGTTCCGTTTGTTCTTCTACCGTATTTCCCACCATTTCCATGCTTTTAGGATCTAAAGGAATTTGCCCTGAAGCAAAGAGCATATTGCCGATAGCGATTGCCTGCGAATACGGACCAATAGCAGCTGGGGCTCCAGTTGTCTTAACTACTTTTTTCATGATGACCCTCTTTCTTTTTGAAACTCACTTTTGCATGAATGTTCACTTCATGGCTCTCTAAAAACTTTTGAAGCTCCTTATGAAAATCAGTTTTCGAAAGCACTTTTCCAAACTCGCGAGTCATCATTTCGTAGAGGCCATCTTTTTTCTTGCTAAAACCTTCCATGAATAAAGACACGAGCTCCTTCGGAAGCTTCTTTTCACGCAAATAGCCTCGCACTCCCTCTTCAGTCATAAAGATAGTAGCAAGGCCTGCGGCCGTGACATCCTTCACCACTTCCGACCACCAAGGCTTGTCTTTTTCACCTTCATAATCTGTCTCAATGTTTTCATTTTCTTTTTTTTCAGTCATGACTTTGGATCTCTTTCGCTCTTGTTTCAAACTTATCAAACATCTGAGGTAAATTACTTTCCGTTAATTTTTTTGTGATCCATCCGGGAACTAAAAATCCAAATCCAACTTCTAATTCGTACTTAACTAGAGTTCCAGAAGCGTTTGGAGTCAGGATCCATTTTCCTTGATTAGCCTTAAAAAAATCACTCTCCATCAACTTCCAGTGCACTTCTTTTTCCGGAAATAACCGAAATTCGAGATCGTAAACAAAGCGCTTCATGACTTCGATTTCAAAGCGCACTCGTACTTTATCAGTGCCCTTTCCAGATACGATTTGAGAACCGACAACTTCCGGGAGGAAGTTCTTGTAGTTCTCAAAATCTATGATCACTCGGTAGAGTGAATTTGGAGATACTTTAAATTCTTTTTCACGTTGAATCTGACTTGCCATCTCTGATCCTTTGTTGCTAGAGCCATCCGTAATTGGGCTTTTTCGCAAAATGATGATGTGCTCGAATTTCTCGCACAGTTCCCGTTTCAGATCTCATCACCACCGAATGTGTGTGGGCTCCTCGCGCTGTGTACCGAACTCCGCTCAAAAAACTTCCATGAGTGACTCCAGTTGCGAT
>JBJSXY010000134.1:0-2537 GCA_046086625.1 Pseudomonadota bacterium
GCTTGCACCCGCAATCTGCATTACTCACGTTTTAACAGTCGCGATGCTCATTGTTCTTGTGGAAAAAACATCGAAGCATCGGCTTCAAGGATATTTTGCTCATCTTGATCAAGGAAAAGCAGTTTACTATTTAAAGTACAAGCTCAGCCTTCCGGATGGAAAGCCCCTGCCACTGCACGTTTTAAAACGGCTAGAAGCTAGAATTAATACGGAAATTCGCATTACCGATCTGTGTTTTATTCAAGGGCCCGACACCCTTTTTGTGATGCTTAGAAATCTCACCGAACCTTTTAAAGGCTTTTCAGTTCGTTTGGATAGAATTTTCGAGCAAGAACGTGTGCATCAAGCCCTTTCCATTGAACAAGGCGAAATTGTTAAGATCTCCGATCCAAAAACCGCCCACCAAACTACCGCTCGGGTAGCTAATTAGCCTTATTTGGGCTATGCTCGGCCCCGTATGTTTTCTCGCTTTAGGAATGCGTTTCCCGCTCTAGCACGGCTAGCCCAACACTTTTCGAATTATAAATTCCGGGTATCGATCGTACTGATGCTGGGCCTCGTGGTTTCCTCTATTCAACCACTCAGTGTAAAGATCACCGAACGACTGATCAGCGAATTACAAAAGGGCCAAAGCATCGACCCCTCATTTTTTCGGTGGGTTCCCCCAGCGCTCATTCTTATTTTTATCGTAAGCGGTTTAGCGAAATACTTTTACAACACAATTCGGCGTACACTTGCAGAAGAAATTATTTCAAGTTACCGAGAAGAGCTTTTCAACAAATATCTCACCCTTCCCCTCACTACACTCGACCAAAAACGAACAGGCGAAATGCTCTCCGGCCTGCAAAATGATCTCGCTCAAATGTATTCGGGAATCGAAACGTTTTCTGTCATCCTGAAAGAGCCGTTCACTTTTTTAGGCCTCATGGCAGTGGCATTCTACTGCGACTGGCGCTTAACTTTAGCGACTCTTTTCGTAGCGCCTGTGGTCGCTTTACTTTTTTCTCGAACGGGAAGCGCCGTCAAACGCTACTCCGTTCGGAATATGGAAAACTTTTCAGATCTCATGTCACTCTCCCAGGAAAGCTTGGTGGGAGCAAGAATTGTAAAAGTTTTCGGACTTGAAACTATTTTGATGAAACGTTTTCAAGAAATTCAAAATCGATTTTTGAAAACCATCTTTAAATCAATCCGGGTTCAAGAGTTGGCTACGCCTTTAGTAGAGTTTGTGGGAGCTCTTCTTATTGCAGGGGTGGTCACTTACGCTGGCTTCGCGACGGCTCAAGGACACCTTACTTCCGGAGAATTGGTTGCTTTTATTATCGCGATTGGCTTGGCTCAAATGCCCATTAAAGAGCTCAATAACTGTTATCTCAAGTTGAAAAATGCAGAAGCCGGGGCCGAAAGGCTTTATCGCATTTTGGATGAAAAAGAAGCCCTCTCTAAATCTCAAGGGCTTCGCCCTTTAGCTCGATTTAGTTCTTCTATTCAATTTGTGAATGTTTCGCTTTCCTATGGAGAAAAACCAGTTCTTCACGATATTTCTTTTGAGATCAAACAAGGTGAGACCATTGCTCTAGTCGGACAAAGTGGCAGCGGCAAAACGAGCTTAGTGAATCTCTTGCCTCGGCTTTACGAAGTCAGCTCTGGAACGATTCGATTGGATGGATTTTCCATCCAGGAATTCGACATTCAAGATTTAAGAAAGCAATTTGCTTTTGTCACTCAGGACACTTTTTTATTTCACGATACTATCTATAACAATGTTCTTTACGGAAACCCCAAAGCTTCATCAGAGGACGTAGAAAAGGCCTGCGAAATAGCTTACTGTTCTGAGTTCCTTAGAAATCTTCCCTTGGGCTTGCAAACGATTGTGGGAGATCGAGGCGTAATGTTGAGTGGTGGCGAACGTCAACGAGTAGCGATTGCGAGAGCATTTCTAAGAAATGCGCCCATTCTGGTTCTGGATGAAGCTACTTCAAATCTCGATTTAAAATCAGAAGCAGTTGTCCAAAAAGCTCTTCAACAACTAGCGGCCGGAAGAACCACCCTCATGATCGCGCACCGTCTTTCTACTATTCGTGATGCCGATCAGATTTTTGTATTTGAGAATGGAAAGTTAATCGATCGCGGAAGCCATCAAGAGCTCACGCAACGTCCTAGTTCCTATCAGGAGGCTTTGTCTCTTCAATAATTAGCGTTCTTCGTTATTATCTGGATTTGAATCGGTATCTGCTTTCGGGGGTGGAAAGAATTGAATGGGCTTCAAACTTTTTCGTTTAGGTTCAAGCCCAATCACTTTTCCAAAATTCGTTGAATCGGAAGCGTTATCAATTCCATACATTTTTTTAATGAGCATTTCATGCGCTTCTGTTTCCAAATCTTCCATCACGGAAGTTCTTAAATGAATGGGAACATGAGCAAGAGTGGCATCGATGTAGCCCAAATACTCTTTGGCGACTTCTTTTGAGAAGGCTCCCGCATCGTCATAGGAACGGTTTAGAAGGTGATGCTCAAAGAGTTGTTGGAGCGGATCG
>JBJSXY010000135.1:0-2110 GCA_046086625.1 Pseudomonadota bacterium
GTTCGACTCCCGGGAAAAATAGGTGGCATTTGATTAAATGTGTCTGCGAAGTTCGCAAACTGGCAGCGCTGTTGGGGAGAGGCGACTGGGAAGGTAATCGAATTAATCATACTAACAACTCTGGCTGCCACTAATTCTGAAAAGGTACTTTCACTATCAACTACCGATACTTTAGCCTCAGTTCGTAATCTAGCGCGAATAAGATAATAAAGATTTTTTCCAATGAAAGTAGCTAAAATAGCCAACACCGTAGCTGCAGCTAGGACACCAACCAGAGTGAAACCTTTCGGTTTTCCCCGTAAATATGGGGTTCTCCTTTTCACAGCAGCTCCTATGAATAAATCAAATGGGTTTTTCTGAGCTTCTTAAACTTCTCGAGCTCTTCATTTGCTTGGTCTAAAAAGGGTTTTACTTTTCCCGATTCCACCGCTTTTCTTAAAGCATCAGTCCCTGCAATCACATCAATAGGAAGTTTATCTTCCACATATTCGTAGGGCGGCTTTTTCCACTCACACTCTTCGGGGTAAAGTTTCCAGAAAGTAGCTAAGAGGTGAATTCCCATTTCAAAAGCGTTTAATTTATTGAAATGGCTCATATGAATTTGAACTCCCCCGCAAACTTGGTCTTGGTGCTTTTGATAAGTGGGCTGGAAATAAATGGGTCTAAAATAAAATCCTGTTAATTTCTTCTGATTCATTTCTTTCGCCAAGATATCTGCATCTACAAAAGGCGCTCCTATCCATTCGAAAGGTTTAGTAGTTCCTCTGCCTTCCGAAATATTGGTCCCTTCGAAGTGGACTGTCCCCGGAAAAGTTAAAGTGGGCTCCCAAGTAGGGATATTGGGAGATGGTGGCACCCAATCTCGCCCCCAATCACAGGCAAAATTTTTTCGCTTCCACCCTTTTAAGGGGATCACTTCTAAATCGCAGCCAATATCGAAGGCTTCATTAAAGAGAATGGCAAGCTCACCCAGGGTCATTCCATGCCGAGTGCAGAGAGGGAGTTGACCCACAAAAGAGCGGTAGTTCATGTCTAGAACGTTTCCTTCAAGATGAAGTCCGCCAATGGGGTTCGCACGATCCAAAACGACTACTTTCTTCCCAAATTTTTTAGCTTCCCGCATGCAATTTTCCATCGTGTACATGAAGGTATAAATGCGAGTACCAATATCTTGAAGATCAATGATGAGTACATCAAAGGTCTTCATCATTTCGGGAGTGGGAACTCGAGTATGTGAATAGAGACTAAAAACAGGAATATTAAATTCGGGATCCGTAAAGTCGGAGGACTCTTTCATGTTGTCCTGTTTTTCTCCGCGAATTCCATGTTGTGGCCCCAAAAATGCTCCAACTGTAATCCCTTTTTTTTCTTTTAGAAGATCTCGAATATGAATGAGGTGTTTATTTACGGAAGCTTGATTACAAAGAACTCCCCATTTTTCCGATCGATATTTTTTCCACTTATCCTTGAAAAATTCGTCTAGTCCAGAACGCACAAAGAAGCCTCTTTCAGAAACGACTACTTTCGGGTGATATCCCGAATAGCTCTTGCAATTTGATCTACCCAACCGGTCATCCGACCATATTGGATTTTGGTGTCATTAAGAATGATAGCAAAGGCTAAAAGTTCTCCATCTCGAGAAGGCACATAACCCGCTAAGCTCGCGACTCCATCTAAAGAACCCGTTTTGCCTCTTAAAACTCCTAGTCCCGATGAACTCGGTAATCGGTTTCTGAGGGTTCCATCTTCACCTGCAACTCCAAGACTAGATAAGAACTCGGGGTACATTCCAAAATCTCGGTGAGCTGCAATTAATACTTTGAGGATTTGGCGGGGAGTTACTTGAGTGGCGCGAGTTAAACCGCTTCCATCTGCAATGGTATACGTATTTTTGGGAATGCCCATGTCTTCCAAAACATCTTGAACTGTAGCAAGGCCTTTTTGAAGTGTTCCTGGAGCTCCCCACATTTCGGCCCCTAGCTTTTTCATCAGCTGATCAGCTACAAAATTATTGCTAAACTTATTTAACCCCCAAACAATCTGCCAGAGAGGTTGAGAATCAAATTCCAAAATTAATTTGGTATTTGAAGGAACGATTCCCTCTTCCACA
>JBJSXY010000136.1:0-5514 GCA_046086625.1 Pseudomonadota bacterium
AGATTATGCAAATGGCCAATGGATTGTGAGTGCGAGAATCACGGGTCCTGAGAACGATGGAGGAAGAACTTGCGAGGCAGTGATTTTTGTTCGGTTTTACAAACCCAAGAAGCCAGTTTGCGATTTGGTGCTTAGCCCAAATACGGTTGAACCCTTAGAAAAAAGTACGGCAACACTTAAGTGCAAGTATCCTGTGAGTACCGCAACGATTGAGGGGCAGACTGTCACTTTATCTCCCTCTCCTACTTTTACAGAAGAGGGCTCTGGAACCTCCATTGTGGTCAAATCAGATGAAGTGCAGAAGCCGGGCGAATTTCAGGTCATCTCTGCAGTAGCTACCAGAACTGGAGTAGGCAGTAGCGTCGTTACGGCGAACCTTTTTTACAAGTTGCCTGCGACTCCTCAATGCGGGATTTTGGTAGCGGATCCCAATCGAGTCACTCTTTGCAGCCCCCAGACTACTATGAAACTAGACTGCCTTAATCGCGTAGACTCTGTAACAAAATTTAAAAACGGTGCATGTTCGGAAGAAAGTATTCCCTTCATTAAAGGAGCGGATGGTCGAACCACCGCTTCTTTTCCGTATATTAAGCAGGGTAAAGATCTAGAGACGATTAGAGTTTGTGTTAAAAACAAACACAATCCAAATTTACCCTATATTGCGGAGGGAAATTTAGAGGCGAATTTAGATCCGCCCACTTGCTCTCTAACGGCGAGCCCTCAAAACACCGGGAGTGCCATCAAGCTTCAGTCTGTATTTAGTGGTTATTGCTTAGATAACACTTCTCTTTCCCCCATGAGTCAATTCACGCAGCAGGACTGTTCCAGTAGTGCGAGCTTTAAAATAGAGCCCGACCCCAGCATGCCCGGTTATGTTCAAATTAAAAATGTAGCAAGTGATCAGTGTTTAGATATTCGAAGCGGATCTCAAGAAAATGGGGCAGCTTTGCAACAGTACCCCTGCTCGGCGAATAACCTGAATCAACAATTTCAATTGATTTCTCTACCCGCTCCAAACCCGCCTAGTAGTTATCAAATCATAGCCCGTGTTAGCGGAAAGAGTGTAGATGTGGTGATGGGTAACTCTTCGTCTCCCCTGGGAGCAAGTGTTCAGCAGTGGGATTATTGGGGAGGAGACAATCAGAAGTGGAAGGTCATTTCTCCCACTTTGTTAAAGCCGGGCGATAAAGTTGATTTAACTGTTTCCAATGTTCAGGGATGCTTTAATTCGAACGAAGTTAAAATTCGAGGTGTCCAGGTGCCCTTAGTAAATGGATCAGCGACCATCGCATATACTAAAGGGGTTAGCTCTAATGATACACTCGAAGCGACCATTGGCGCTCCCGGAGAAAAGTTAGGAACCTGCTCAACTTCAATTCAAGGAGCTACCCCTCCCATTGCAGAACTCAAAAGCACAAGAACCTGTATTGATTTCAATGAGACTGCTCAACTAACTCTTAGTTGTACGAATGCGACCAGTGCCTACATTGAAGGTAAGAAAGTATTATTGGAAGGTAATCGAGCCACCACTTCCTTCACAAAAAATCAGTGTGATGACAATACAGTGGTGGGTGTCTGTAATGGTCCGGGTGGCCAAGCTCAGGCATCGCTGAATTTGCCTATTTGTGCTCCTGTTCCTCAATGTACTTTTGAACCCGAAAAAGCTCCTTGTGTGGGAGAGCCCGTCAATTTAGTGCTAAATTGCACTACACCGGTAACTAGTGCCAAGATCATGGATCAACCGGTTACTCTAGTTAGTGGAAGAGCGAGCCGAAGTTATACTCCCAGTGGGCCAGATCCCGAAACTGTTTTGGCTTCTGTTGAGAATACAATTTGTCAGAAGGTGGATATCAGACCCACCTTGAATCCAACGTTTTGCACGTGTCCCTACGCAATTCGAGCCTTTCCAGCGGCGGCACGCAATCTAGACATTCCCTTAATTGGCGGTTGGGTAGATACTCAAATAACTATAGAAGATGGACAATCGGTTGGGATTACTGCGACGGGAACTGTTCAAAGCAATATAACTCCAAATGGGTCCAGCACAGCTTGTGGTACAAATTGTTTAGAGTCTGGATTTAAACTCGGAGCTCTTATTGGAAAAATTGGAGAGACTGGAACGCCTTTTTTAGTCGGAACATCAAAGTCTAATATAGGAAACGATGATGGAGGAGATTTATTTTTAGCCATTAATCAAAAGAGTCCCGTTTCTAATCAGAAATTTACTGCAACAATTTTGGGCGAATACCGACAGGCCACCATCAAGCCAGCTAATGGCCTACTTAATCTTCTCTACGATACGCAGGGGGGAAGGCAGTATACGACAATTATCAAAAACGTTCCTGGTAATGCCACCGATTGGATTTTATCCGGATGGGTGAGTAGCAATAGCTTTCTTAAATTTAGTGTTCCTAACACCACCACTGAAGGAAGAATTGATATCAATGGAGCACTGGCTGGGGGATTAGTAAGTCCCAGTGGGACTTCTTGCGTCGGAGTTGGTTGCAGTTGCCGATTGGATACAAGCTTTAACAGGGGAGCTCTCATTGGAAAAGTAGGTGAAAGTGGACCTCCATTCTTCATTGGATATGGAATTAATATTCCAGTGATAACAGGGGGAAACTTATATCTTTCTTCCAATAACACGAATTGTGCGTCAAGTGCAGGCTCCCAAGCTTTTAAGGTAAGTGTTGGAGTTCAACCCTCTACGACAACCATTTATCAAAAAGTAGTGCCCGGAAATGTCAGTTGGTTTGATACGCAAGTTGATTTAGCGTCGGGTGCAATAGTTGATTTTTCAGCGACGGGAACGATTGATACAAATGGTGCCGGGTGGGGAGGTGGCATAACGCCTTCGGGTAGTGTTTTGGCGTGTGGCACTGCCTGTTTAGTTTCCAATTTAAGGCGGTTTTCCCTCATCGGAAAAATTGGAGCAACTGGAACTCCGTTTCTGGTAGGACAACAAAAATCGAACTATGGAACTGGAACAGGAGGTAGGCTCTATCTAAGCATAAATGATAGTTACACAAGTGAGAACACTGGTGCTTTTACGGTAACCTTTTATGCGAAAGGCCAAACAGATCGCTTTCTCAACTCGCTTGAAGATGGGCTGTCTTTTACGGATATTATTACTTCCAATTCTTCCGGAGAATACCGACGAGACGAGTATGGCAATTTTGATATTGAAGGTATCTTTTTAAGACACTTTGATGACAGTTACAATGTGATCGCAAGTCAAAGCACGAGGCTTTACAGGACCCCAACAGTCAGTGGAACAGCGACTGGAAATTTTTTAAGCAGATCTTGTACCGATTCATCTGATATTGCCGCGAAACAGATCTGCATGCAGATTCATGAAACAACAACTGAGTATAGAGCAGATATGGCTAACTTTGGATCCTGGTTAGGTCGGTATCGAAATGGGAATACTTTTATGGAAGATTGCGATGCTGAAGAGAGTGAGTGTTTTAGATACTATTTAAAATGGGGGGCGGACGCGTATATCTTTCGCGTGGGACCTTCTGATTCACCAAGCTGCGGGATAAAAAGAATGTTTATTCGTGAATCGGGCTGTTTCACCAAAGATACTCAAATAAAAATGGCAAACGGGAAAGAGAAGAAGGTATCGGAACTTCTTGAAAATGAATATGTTTGGAATCCGCATTTTCAAACAGGAGTTCGAATTAAAAAAATAGTAAAAGGACCTGAGAAAAAATCTCTCTATAGAGTAAAAACGGGAAACCAAGAAGTGATTGTCACAGAGGATCATCCATTTCTCATTCACGATGGATGGATTCAAGCTCGCGCGCTTAAAAAGGGCCAAGAGCTGCTGGGTCAGGGCGAAGCACGACAAGTTACTGACGTGACACAACTAAAGTATCAGGGTCCTGAAGATGTTTTTAACTTTGAACTCGATACGGATGAGCCTTTGGGCCATGTGATTATGGCTAATGGTATTCCCACTGGCGATTTAACGACCCAAAATCAAATAAAACAAGGGACGGGTCTTATTTCGAGCAAGCAGCTGCGCGATATTTGGGAAGCTTTACCGAAAGCTTTTTTCCACTAAAGGAAAAAGGAAGAGATAAAAGAGTGACCATATTTTTTTCAGATACAGCAATGGCCGGATCGCTTTCTTTTGCCGAGAGTCCTCGTTCTTTCGCGTAAGTTTTAAATTGCTCAAAGCGTTTATTTTCCTTTGGGACATCAGAAAAAGCGACCATCCCCCAGTCATCGAGTAGAAAGAGTTGGAAGAAAATGTTTCTTAGCTGCCGCCCTGCTTGAGGATCCTTATTGACGTGTTCAGTAAAAATATCATTGATGTCGATCACTGCTTTTTCTTTGCAACTGGTATCTCTTGAGTCACCCGTACAAATATAAAATCCCCATAAAGAAGGTTTATCCCCTTGAGGGATGACAAACCGATTAGAGAGCGATTCCTTATTGGTGAAATCTGAAGGTAAATCCCACTGAAAAGAAGTTCCTCCTTTACTAAACGGCTCAAGAGTGACCATCACTTTGTGATTTGGTGCCGCTTTGAGATCCATTTGAATGGCATCAGCATCTCCAGGACGGCAGGTCGGTTGTAAGTAAATTTCCACATCGAGAATCGAGTTTTCATTTTGTCTGGGAAGAGGCAATCGCTTGAGCTCCATTTGTCGCTCTTTCAAATCCAACTTAATCCTTTTACTCATCAGTTCTTCTTCCATTTTCTGATCAGATTTTCTTTGGGAAGGATCAATTTTCTTTATGGTTGCCTCTTCAGGAATATATTCCACCAAAGGTGCTTTGGTTTCTGTTTTTTGGCCGCGCTTTATAAAAACTAAAGCTACTAAAAGGCCCACAAGGATAGCAGAAATAGTTTTTTTACTCACCACACTACTCCTTTACAGTTCTTAAAATTTTAATGGAATCATCCCTTATCTCTTTTGCTGGAAGAATCACTTGGCTTTTAATAACTTTGGCCTGACGTCGATTGCCTGTAAAAAAGGGGACCAAAGTGATGAGAGTCATTCGAATATCCTGGGGGGCAGTGGGAGTAATATTGCCATTTACCCTTAAACAAACCACGGCAGTGATGGGTAAATTATCAATTCCAGTTAAGTTTCCGGGGAGGGCCTGAATAACCCGACTGTCTCGGTTTGAAATCGCTTGAGGAAGAGTTCCAGAACCACATCCAGAACACCGCCTCATTTCGTCTTCATCTGTTGGAGTAACTCCTAAATCTCTCAAAGAGGCTAAGCCATTGGGATACGAAAGGCACTGATTGGAAATGATTTCACTCAGTGCTCCTGTTGAGTTTTGTGATTTAATGGTTAATTGTTTTGCGATTTCGTTGCCACTTTCCAAAACAGGGGTAGCAAAACCTTCTAAACGGACATTTTCTTGTTGTCTTCTAAAGCTTGTACTTACCCCAGCAAAAAAGTCAGAGGTGAGAGAGTTTGCTCGAGAAATATTTTGGTTTAAAACGCCCTCTTTACTCTTTTCATTGATAAATAACCCCCCAAAATAACC
>JBJSXY010000137.1:0-4831 GCA_046086625.1 Pseudomonadota bacterium
CTCAAGGCAGGCTTATTGGCTTATCACTTTGCGCTTCCCGAGTCTTCATTCAAAAGTCAGACGTTTATTGAAACGGAAGTGCCTTTTGCTCTGTATTTGACTCGCAAGTTTGAATCGGATGACAAGAATAATATCGTCCGCCACGTCATTCAACCTAGAGTGTTGTATGGGGCGAGTCTCTTTAAGAGCAAGACTCCCGATCATCCCTTTTTTAATCAAGCTCCTTATCCAGGCTTTACGTCTCCTCGATTCGATTCTCTGGATGATAATACGCCTTACGAATATCTTCGTTTTGAGTTCAATAATCGATTAATGAAAAAAACTTCGCTCGGCTCTGAGCGGTTTTTGCTTGCTCAAGTTTCAAATAATTATTTCCTGAAACCCTCGCCCCTAAACAATAGCGAAGCGGGACTGGGTCCTATTGAAAGTTATTTGGATCTTCAATTGGGACAGTTTTCTGCCCAAGTTCAAGGAACTTACCAAATCAGAACAATTAATGGCATTCACGAAAATGACTGGTCTGGAACTTTTGCCTATGCGAGCCCTCAAGGGGATAAAATCAGCTTGGCCACGTTGCTAAGACGAAGAGCTGATCCGATTAATGATGATGAAACCGTCGTGCTTTCCGTTTATAAAACTCTTCCCATTTATTTCGATATGTTTGGATCTATCGAACAATCTTTCAAGCAATCGACAACACGAAACTATCAAGTTGGCTTTCTTTTTGCTGCAAAGCCAAGAAGCTGTTGGTCTCTCAGTTTTCTGTCTGGTAGAACGGTTCAAAAGGAACATTATGCTAGACTCGTTTTTGGTTTAACTTTTGGACAACCGCCATGAAAGCCACTTTTTTCATCTTAGGAAATCCCCTCTTTGAGACCTCGGTACCCAGTCCGTCGATGGCTAAAACCATCGAGCAGTGTGTGATAATCATAGGAGAAAGCCGTAGAACCACTGAGCGACTCCTGTCGAAAGTTCTCTTGCGAGACAATGCAAAAATCTTTTACTTAGATAACCAACCCGATCGAGAAAAGAAAATCCTTTTCGCAGAACTTAAATCGCTTTGCCAAAGTGGAGGAAGCGCTTGTCTGTTTTCAGATATGGGAATGCCTATTCTTTTCGATCCGGGTAAAGAGATTCTTGATTCAGTTAAGCGGTTACCTTTTCAAATTCGATGTCTTCCAGGCCCCACTTCTTGGGGAACCGCTTGTGCCCTTTCTGGCTGGAATCCCCCATTTCTCTTAATTGGATTTTTGTCTCCCAAAACAGAAGAAAGAATTATCGAGCTCGGCAACTTGACTCGTTCCTCTGCCCACATCGTGTTGATGGATACTCCTTATCGCTTTCAGGCTCTTCTCAAGGATTGTTTAAAGGTTTTTGGACCTGAACAATCGGGATTTTTAGCATGGGAAATTGGAATGCCAGAAGAGACTTATCTCTGGGGTTCGTTGAAGGAATTGGAACGGTGGGCAGGCGAAAAGAATTTAAAAAAAGGGGAATTTATTCTTATCCTTGATAAACCCGGTGTAAAATAAGAGGAGTGACTTCTCAAATAGATACAACTCATACACAAGGTCTCGTTCTTTCTGCAGGCGGCGCACGCGCTGCTTATCAAGTAGGAGTCCTAAAATATCTGGGAGAAGCTTTTCCCGATTTTTCTCCCAAAGTTTTCGCTGGAGTTTCATCTGGATCTATCAATGCGTCTTTTTTAGCTCAAGGGCAGCCCTTTTCGATAGCAACTCAGAGACTTCATGAACTTTGGTATTCCCTGACATTTGATCAAGTTTTAGAGACAAATTTCACCACACTTTTTTCAATTTTAAATCGATGGCTCTATGATTTATTCATTTCGAAAGTCACGCGTAAACTGCTCCTAACCTCTTTATTAGACGCAAGTCCACTTTCTCAAACTATTCTGAGCCATACCCACTTTTGGAAAATTCATCGAGCTATTCGAGAAGGAAAAGTAAATGGTTTAGCGGTCAGCACTACTAATTATCATAATGGCACCACCACGGTTTTTTTTGATTCGTGCAATACCACTGAAGGATGGGAACGTGCTCACCGAATCGGAATTCGCACTCCCATTAAACTCAAACACATTATGGCTTCGTGCTCTATTCCGATTTTGTTCGAACCCGTTAGAATTGGGGATTACTTCTACGGTGATGGCGCTCTTAGATTTAATTTTCCTTTTTCCCCAGCCATTAAATTAGGAGCAAGTAAGATTTTAGCTATTGGAATTCGATGCGCCACTCCAGAACCGTTGAATATTGAGCGCACCGAACAAGCTCGATTGGGCTTTGTAGCAGGAGCTGTTCTTAACTCTATTTTTCTAGATAGTATCGATTTGGACTACGAAAACTTGCTCCGGATCAATCGGATGACAGGTAGTGGAGCTGAATCGATTGATGCTCTTCTTCTTCGGCCCAGTCGTGATTTAGGTGCGCTTGCAAAGCCCCACCTGGAAGAAGTTCCCTTTCACTTTAGACAGCTTTTAAAATCAACGGCTAATCCCACAGAACTGGGAGATCTGCTCAGTTATTTGATGTTCTCTCCCCCGTACCTTCGAACTCTTTTAGACCTTGGCTATAAAGATGCAGAATCGCAGAAGGATAAAATTCGAGATTTTATTCAGAGAAAAGCTGCACCCCGGTCTGAATAACGGTTTCTCCGGCAAAATTCCCCAATTCTACTCGACTCTGAAATCCCCCTCGTCCAATTAAGAGAGCTAATCCTCCGCCCAATAAGAAGGGACCTCGAGCCAGCTCCTTCCCAGAGGGCCCTACCGACGCGATCTGGGCAAAGACTTCGCCAGAAAATTCTTGCCACAGAGGTAGAGTCCACTCAGCTGTTGCATGCCATGCTAGAGGATCCCGAAATCGGCCCCGTCGAACACCCGGAAGAGACACATTCCCACTCAATTGGGAGAGCATTCCAAAAGGCTTTTCTCCGAAAATTCCACGAAAGCCCGTACGAAGTGTTAGTTGGGTAGAATCTCCCATCGAGATATTTTTTTGTGCCCCTATTTTAATCACTTCAAATGAATGGGTACTTCCAAAACCTTTTTGAGCTCCCGATACTTGGAGAAAAATATCGAAGGCACTTTCTTGAACACCTAATTCTAGGCTCGGAATCAAACTTTGCTGTCGCAATCGCAATTCTGGATTAGCCGCTTCAGCTCCCGTTACAAAAGAAGGTTCTCTTAAGAACCAACCCAAATCGCCTTGGAAGTAAAAATGAGAAAACCATCGCCGAATGCCCACAGATCCTTGACTTCGCGATTGATCTATTTCGGTAAGACGAGTTATTTTTGATTGATCTCCAAAGCCAAAAAATTGATCAATTTCTGAAGCCGCAACAAGGCGCCCTAATAACCACAGTGGCTTTAGAGATTCCCAATCTTCGTACGAAAGCCGGCCCGAATAGACTCCTCGGCTTTGTGCAGAAATAGAAACTTCTATTTTGCGCTGGGTATCTAAGAAACGGTCATCTCTTCGTCCCAAAGTAATCCCCGCTCCTCCCGCTGGATTACCCACGACTCCAAAATAAAACCGGCCCCTCACCGGAATGGCTCCTGGAGTTTGAATGAGCAGTGTCCGGGAATCGGGAGGGGTTTGATTCAAGGCTTGTTTAAAAGCATTTTGGGCCAACTCTTGCTTCCCCTGGCTCTCGTAAATTTGCCCCATATAAAAGCTGGCACTGCTCAGTTCAGGACGAAGGCGCCGAAGAGATTCCCAACCTAAAAGACTTTTGCTGACACTTCCCCCAAGTTCTTCGGGAATTCTCCATAAGATTCTTCCCTCCAGATAGGCCCGTTCTTCAAATGAGAGAGTTTTATTTTGAATGGCTTCAAGCGCTCTTTTAATTTTTTCTGTCTGAAAATGAAGTGCTATCCGTTTGGTTTCGGAGGAAAACCCAAGCTCAGAGAGAAAACAAAGAATTTGTTTTTTGGGGGAACAGTTTCTTAAGATCTCACTCAATAGGTCGTCAGAGGCTCGAATCTTGCCCCTTAAGTAGAGAGATTCTGCTTTAAAGAAAAGGATAAGATCACTATCTTGGGGATATTTTTTTTGAAGAGTTTCTAATTCAAAAGGATCCAGTCGATTAAAAGCCGGTTCAAGAAAAGACAAACCCAACGCGACCGAACACCCCACTTGAAATATAAGACTGAAGAGAAGAAAGAAACGCGTTTTCACCTGAAGGAGGCTTCAGGTCTTATTCATCATCATCATCGTCTTCATCTTCTTTACTACCGGCCACCACGGCACTGGGGAGAATGTTAGATTTACCGTTGATCCCATCTCGAAGAATTCGACTAGGAGTAAAAGTTAAAACTTTTCTGGCAGAAATTTCCATCGCCTCACCTGTCTGAGGATTTCTTCCCATTCGGGATTTTTTCTGCCGAACTCTAAATTTTCCAAATCCAGAAATTTTAATGGATTCACTTTTACAGAGCGTTTCCTTCATACTTTCAAAGACAAGCTCCACTAAATCAGAAGCTTCCTTTTTGGAAAATCCAACTTTCTCATAGACTGCATCGATGAGTTCAGCTTTGGTGAGTGTCATGGGTCTCTCCTATCTAATTATTATACTAATAGTTTCAATAAGCTACAAGCTATCCCCCATTGGGAGAGATTCCTGGATGCAGGCGCTATGCGTTACCTCTAATGTTTTACTATGCTGACCGTTCCACGGCCATTCTTGAGAAGATCTTCTTTGGTGTAGATGAAGTCGTTGCGATCAAAACTCGCTAATTCGTAATTGGAACCCATCCGAATCGCATCGAATGGACAGGCATCTTCGCACATTCCACAAAAGACACAAAGAAGCA
>JBJSXY010000138.1:0-5116 GCA_046086625.1 Pseudomonadota bacterium
ATTCCATTTGGGATGGTGATTTTGTTTATTGGATTCCGAATGCTTTTTGGTAAGTCTTTTTGGCTCCCCTCGTTTGTTGCCAATAAAACCATCAACTCTGATTTAGTTTTGAAAATATTTACCTCCATAAAACCACTCATGAAGCGATTCTCTCGATGGGTAAAACCCAGAGGCCGCTTTTTTGCCAATCACCCCGGCAGTAAACGGGTTAGTTTTTTTCTCATTTGTTGTTGTGGATTTCTTTTGCTTTTGCCTCTGCCGCCAGGCACTAACGCACCCCCCGCTTTCACGGCAGCTGCTTTATCTCTGGGGGTTTTAGAAGAAGATGGAGTTTATTTACTGGTAGGTTATTTCTGTTTTTTTCTTATCTCGATTCTATTTCTTGCCTTGGCTTTCTGGGGCTATCCTCAAGTAATTCGATGGTTTGGTTATTAGGGACTCGATCTCAAGCCAGTTTTTTGCTAAGGTCCCGGCCCACATGCGGCATCCATCGAAAGAAAGACGAAGCTTTACGACAAAACCAAAAGTGGAGTTGCAAACAACTACGCTTTGGGACTATCCCTCGCAGCACTATGGTTCCCAAATGCAAGGGGATAAAAATTACATTGGAGCAACGCCTTCCTATGTTATTTGGAACCTTCTTCAAAGATACACTCGCGAAGGGGATACGGTTCTCGATCCCATGTGCGGAAGTGGAACCACCCTCGATGTTTGTAAAGATCTCAAGCGCAAAGGAGTCGGCTTTGATTTAGCTCCCACTCGACCCGATATTCTTCAAGCAGACGCAAGAAAGATCCCTCTTAAAAATAACTCAGTTGATTTTGTTTTTATTGATCCCCCTTACTCCACGCATGTGAAATATTCAGGCGATCCGCGTTGCATTGGCGAACTGGATTCTCGAACTTCTCTTTACTCAGATGCTATGAAACAAGTGATGGATGAAATTTTCCGCGTTTTAAAAAGCCGAAGAATGATGGCTCTTTATGTTTCGGATAGTTTCAAAAAAGGAAAGGAATTTAGTCCCATTGGTTTCGACCTGTACCAGCTTCTCAGAAAGAAATTTAAGACAGTCGATATTGTGACAGTCGTTCGCCATAATAAATCTCTGAAAAACTCGTCGTGGCATAAGGCAGCTGCCGAAGGGAACTACTTTCTTCGAGGGTTTAACTACCTTTTCATCATGAAAAAAGACTAATCTCGCCGCCGCCGCCCCTCTGCTTGACGCATCGCTTCTTTTAAGCTATTTCTTGGTTGATAGGAGAGTTTATGAAAACGGCACTTGTTCTTTTTGCCCTGATTGCACGTCCAGTTTTTTCTGGTTTACCAGAGGAAACATTTTTTATTGAGAATATCAGTTTGCTAGGGAGAACTTTGATTCATAGCTGCTCCTATTTCTCGAATGCCGAAACTGAAATCGAAATCAAATTCAAGTCAGGGCCAGTAGAATACGGAACTCGCGTGTTTGTGGAATTTGGTTGGGCCGGTTCTGATCAAAGCACAGGAAAACGTTTTAGCTGGAATCAGAAAAGTGAATTGGAACTAGAATCTGCCCCCTTTACAACTTGGACAGGAAAACTCACTCAGACCATTGCAGAGAGAACCTCGCCCTTGAGAATTGTAGATCTGAATTTTGTTTTCAGAATTGAAGAGCCCGGAAAAGCTCCCCGTTATGTGGGCAGCCCCAAAAACGGCGACGTATTTGTTGCACGTCTTCCAAAGGTAGAAGATTCAACCTGCGTCAGTCCCGGCTCTGAACTTCCAACTTTTTCAGAGCTCATCGTTCAAGTAGTGAGAGATTAGCTCTATTAGCTGCAACCGGAAGTAGCCCCGCAGCTCACGCATCGAAGACAAGTGCCTCCTCTTACTAAAGTGAAGTGCCCGCATTCAGAGCAAGGATCTCCTTCGTAGCCTTTCGTTTTTGCAAGCTTTGAGGAAAGAGCGAGGTCATCTTCATATTCTCTTGAGGAAAGTGCGACATCTACTGGAACTGCAGCTTGCATTGGGACACTCGCTGTCATAGCTGCCATAGCTCCCAAAGATCCCAGAGGAGCAATGGGCTCCTTAGGGGGAACATGGACCATGTCGGTTCTTCCTAAATAATTTAAAGCGAGATCTCGGAAAATGAAGTCAATGATAGACGAACAGAACTTTACATTATCATGATCTGCCACATGTCCATTAGGCTCAAATCGGAACATATGAAACTTGTTAACAAACTCTTCAAGAGGCACTCCATATTGAAGTCCCAAAGAAACTGAGATTGCAAAGGCATTCATCAAAGCTCGGTAGGCTGCCCCTTCTTTATAGATATCAATGAAAATTTCTCCCAGGGTTCCATCTTCGTATTCTCCAGTTCGCAGATAAACCCGTTGGCCTCCAATGGTGGATTTAACTGTGTATCCCATTCGACGATTCGGAAGTTCTCGACGCAAAGATTTACGAACCAATTTATCGGCAAAAGCCACAATATCTGTCTTCAATGTTTCAGCGTCGACACTTTCATCTGAATCAACCACTGAATCAAATAGAGCCGCTGATAAGGGTTGACTGAGCTTGGAACCATCTCGATACAATGCAATGGCTTTGATCATTTTTTTCCAGGAACTAAAGTAAGCGTCTTTAACGTCAGCAATCGTTGCTTCCGCTGTCATGTTAATGGTTTTACTAATAGCCCCGCTAATAAAAGGCTGAGCAGAAGCCATCATTTCGATATGGGCTTCATAGGGGAGAAATCGAGTTCCCTTTTTGCCGCATTTATTGGCGCAATCAAAAACAGGATAATCCTGTTCTTTTAGATGAGGAGCCCCTTCTAACGTCATCGTTCCAAAAAGAAATTGATTAGCCTTTTCAATTTGTTCCCCCGAAAATCCAAGATGGCCAAGAAGGTTAAAGTCGAGTTTGCTCAAGTCATCTTCAGAAACTCCAAGAACATTTTTACAAACATCTTGTCCCAGTATCCAAGGGGTGATGACAAAGCGAATATCAAACGCTGTTTTGAGATTTTTCTCAATCTCCAGAAGGCTTGCCGAGGGAACTCCTTTTCTTTCAAAAAAGGAACGGCAGATTTCAGGGCATTTTTCAAAATCTGCTTTTCCAAGGGCATACTCCGTCATTTCCTGTATCTGGGAATCCGAATAACCTAGATTTTTCAGAGCCAAAGGAACTGATTGATTGATAATTCTAAAGTACCCTCCTCCGGACAGCTTTTTAAATTTCACTAAAGAAAAATCAGGTTCAATTCCCGTCGTATCACAATCCATAATAAGCCCAATAGTTCCCGTGGGAGCTATCACCGAAACTTGAGCATTTCGATACCCGTATTGTTCTCCTAAATCCAAAGCTCTATCCCAAGCGAGTCTTGCCGTTTCCAGCAATTCTTTGGGACAATGGGAAGCATCAATTTTCTCTGGAAGAACACTTAAGTTTTCGAAAGCATCGGAGCTGTCATCTCTCGTGGCTCGCCGGTGATTACGAATTACTCGAAGCATAGATTCTCTATTTTCCGGAAATTTTTCAAAAGCTCCCAATTCTTTAGCCATTTCGGCGGAAGTACCGTAGCTCTCCCCAGTTAAGATAGCGGTAATTGCAGCGCTAATCGCTTTGGCTTTAGGGCTCCCATAAGCAATTCCCATCGACATTAAGAGAGCGCCCAAATTGGCATATCCCAATCCGAGTGTTCTGTACTGATAGCTCTTTTTTGCAATTTCTCGACTCGGAAATTGGGCCATTAATACGCTGATCTCTAAGACGAGGGTCCAAAGCCGAACTGCATGAGTAAAATTATCGACGAGAAATTTCCCAGTTTTCACATCGTAAAACTTCATCAAATTCAAGCTAGCTAAATTGCAAGCCGTATCATCCAGAAACATATATTCGGAGCAAGGATTGGAAGCGTTAATTCTGCCTCCCTCGGGACACGTATGCCATTCGTTGATGGTGGTATCAAATTGCAGGCCAGGATCGGCACAAGACCATGCAGCAGTTGCTATTTTATTCCAGAGAACGTCACTAGAAAGTTCCTTTGCAATTGCGCCTGTCGTTCGATTTTTTAGATTCCAACTTTGTCCGGTTTCAAGAGCTTCAAAAAACTCATTAGGAATTCGAACTGAATTGTTAGAATTTTGTCCGCTCACAGTCGCATAAGCTTCGCTCTCCCACCCTGTATCTAGTTCAGGAAAATCGTATTCACGGATACCTTGGCTTGCGAGTTGAAGTACTTTCTGAATCGTATTCTCGGGTATAAAACCTTCTCGACAAGCTTTGATACTCTTGCGGAGGTTTTTTTTATCTTCATCGAAACAAGCTCCTAGAAGTGCATTCAAAAGCTTTCGGTGTAGACGGCTTCCCGCTGCGAGAGCAGATACCTTTTGTTCTTCTTCTGCTTTCCACTCAATAAACTCCTCTATTTCAGGGTGATCTAAATCAAGACAAACCATTTTGGCAGCTCTTCGAGTGGTTCCCCCGCTTTTAATGGCACCCGCAGCTCGATCTCCAATTTTCAAAAAAGACATCAATCCGGAAGAGCGTCCCCCTCCCGATAATTTTTCCCCTTCTCCGCGAAGATTGCTAAAGTTTGTTCCAGTGCCAGAGCCGTACTTGAAGAGCCGAGCCTCACGAGTCCAAAGATTCATGATCCCGTTTTCATTTACGAGATCATCGGAAACACTTTGAATAAAACACGCATGCGGTTGTGGATGCTCATAGGCATTATCAGACTCTTTCAATTTTTTTGTTTTCGGATCAACGTAAAAATGTCCCTGAGATGGCCCAGTGATTCCATAAGCATAATGCAACCCAGTATTAAACCACTGGGGACTGTTGGGTGCGGCCATTTGGTTTGCGAGCATAAAACTCACTTCATCGTAGAAAGCTTTCGCATCTCGCTCGGTGGTGAAATAACCAAAGCGATTTCCCCAATCGGTCCAACATCCTGCGAGTCGGTGAAAAACTTGCTTCGCATCGTTTTCCCCGCCTAATTGATCCGATTCTGTTTGGGGCACTCCAGCCCGTCTAAAATATTTCTGAGCTAAAATATCCGTGGCTACTTGTGACCACTGTTTCGGCACGCTGACATTTTTCTGAGAAAAAATAACTTTGCCATTAGCTTCGCGAATTT
>JBJSXY010000139.1:0-2337 GCA_046086625.1 Pseudomonadota bacterium
GGCAACTGAGCTTGCTTTGAAGATCTTACAAGAAAGTTCCATTGGATTTGTGAGCGACCGAGGAATGCCTGCAATTTCAGATCCGGGTGCGTATTTGGTTCAAGCAGCTCGAGGAGAAAATATTTCCGTTATCCCGGTTCCGGGTCCCTCCGCTGTGACAACTTTAATTTCAGTTTCAGGTTTTACCCAGACGGCTTTTCATTTCGTTGGCTTTCTGCCCCAGTCACAAAAAGAAAGAAAGCAGCTTTGGGATAAACTCAGAAAATGGCCTGAGCCAATCTGTTTTTTTGAATCTCCCCGACGAATTCGAGAATCCGTAGCGGAATTACAGAGAGAGTTTCCAATCGGAAGAATTTTTCTCGGTAGAGAAATGACAAAACAGTTTGAAGAATTTTCTTTAGAGTCCTTGAATGCTTTGGATCTAGAATCGATTCAAGAAAGAGGGGAGTTTGCGGTTCTCTTAGATCCGGGAAAATTACAAGAAAGCATTGAGTGGGAAAAAGAAATTGGGGAGCGACTCCTTTCGGATAAAGAATGGGCTAAGAAAGTTGCTGAAAGGGCTCAAGTGTCAGCTTCAGAAGTGTATAATGCCCTGCAGAAAGAAAAAGCTGCTCGAAAATAAAGAATGTGAAGATTTTTTCACAATCTTCCGAAAAGCTTACTGTGAAAAGCTTTCTCATCATTTTAGCTGCGATACTTCTTTTAAACTCACTTGCTCAGGGCGCTAGAAACTCGGGCAGTATCATTCAAGTGCAGCGAAAAATCCGAATGTCAGACGCTGAACCCCTTCCGCCGAAAGAGTATTTTATTGACCTGGGCCAACGAGATGGTCTTCAAGCAGGTGAAAGATTAGAAGTTTACCGAGAACTTCCTGTAACCAATGGCCAATCGGGAGCTCCTTGGCATGTTTTGAGAGTAAAAATTGGTGAGCTTCGAGTGGATTATTTAGGGGAAACCTCTTCGTTGGCTCGAGAAGTGGAGGGAAGAGATCTCGCAAGTCTCCCACCGCTCGAATATCAGACTTTTATGCTGGGCGATGAAGTCTTTCGCAGAACGGGATTGCAAAACAAAACCGCAAGCCCTTAAACTAGAAGCAGTACTCGACCTATGCAAAAAACTCTTCTGTTAAATGCAGGCTTCGAGCCCTTGCGGGTTGTTAGTTGGCAACGCGCTTTTTCTTTAGTCTTCCAAGGTAAAGTCGAAATTTTAGAAGAGTATGGATCTAAGATTCATACAGTTTCTCGGGAATTCAAAGTTCCGGCTGTCATTCGCATGCGTCGTTGGGTGAATTTAAAAAAACACGCTCCCGTAATTCGTTTCTCCAGAGCCAATGTATATGCCCGAGACGAATATCAGTGTCAGTACTGCTACGATTATTATTCAGAAAAAGAACTTACACTCGACCATGTCCACCCTGTTGTTCACGGGGGTAAAAAAACTTGGGACAATATTGTGACGGCTTGCATTCGGTGCAATCAAAAGAAGGGCCACCGAAGCGTAGAAGAAGTTGGGTTTATTTTATTCAAACAACCCCGCAGGCCGCATTGGTTACCTGGAATTTTACGAAGCCTTCGAGCCAAAGAAGAACAAGAAGTGTGGGCTCCCTATCTTTCCTCCGAGAGTCCTATCAAGTATTCAGAGACGTAAGTAAGGATCGAATTTTTTCTTTGGGCTGATTGCCAACCAATTCCGTTACTTTTTTTCCATTTTGAAAAAGAATCAGAGTGGGAATGCCACGGATTCCAAATTTTGCAGGAATTTCTCTTGCTTCATCTACATTTAATTTCGCAAACTGAACTTTGCCTTTAAATTCGGTGGCTAGCTCGTCAATGATAGGAGCGAGAGCTCGGCAGGGCATGCACCACTCGGCCCAAAAATCGACCAGCACGGGGCCGGTGCTTTTCTCAACGACATCCGAAAAATTCGTATCATTTAAGTGGGAGATTAATTCTGAGCCCATTCAAGTACTCCTTATCAAGTGTTTGGACCTTATTATCTGGAAAAGATGAAGAGTTTCAAGCGGTTTCTAACGTGGACTCTAAATTTTATAAAAACGGGCACAGCTTCATTAAAGGCTTTAAAAGAAAAGAGAATTCCCTTATAGTTCCGGTCTTCTTGGGTCTGTAGCTCAGTTGGTTAGAGCGCTACCTTGACATGGTAGAGGTCACAGGTTCGAGCCCTGTCAGACCCACCACGCTGTTTACTCGTTATAACTTTAGGCTCTACTCCGGCTCTACTCCAACAACGGGGGAAGGCCTCCGATTTCAAGTTCTAGTAAATACGCCATCCCACCCACAATGAGCAAGGACTCGCATTCTATAGTTATTAAAATTTCTA
>JBJSXY010000140.1:0-2661 GCA_046086625.1 Pseudomonadota bacterium
GAATTATCTGCTCCCCCTTCTAAAAGGCGGTAGCCAATATTTGCTCGCCAAGAGGGTTTCAATTCATAACTTAAGCGGAACACAATATCTTCGGCTCTTCCCTGGGGCGCAGCCAATGCGTCTCCATCAAGATCCAGAGCTAACTTGGGGGATACTTGATAAATGACTCGAAAGTGAAATAAGGGAACAAATCCTAGATCAGATTTTTTTGCCGAAATACTTGCTTGAGAAAGTGAGATTTCAGCGTCTCTCACTTTAGCAGTAAATCCAATCCACAGTTTCCAATCGCTTGTGTCCAGAATTTTGTACCGGTAAGTCGCTCGATAAGAGTTAAATCGAAACAAACTCTCAGTAAGCACTCCCGATACAAACGTTTGATCTTGAAACGTGATGGGGCTATCGATGACTTTTTGGCCCTTTAGAGACAATGGCGCAAATAAAAGTCGAAACTCGCTCTTTTCTGTCCACCGATAACCCGCATAAATACGACCTGCCAAAAAAGGACCCTTTCCAAAGTCTTTCAAGGAAAATAAAGTCCCCGAGTTGCCCGGAATTCGGCAATCATTTCTAGATTGCCAGACGGGGCCAGTCTCCATTTCGAGAAATCCTTTTGAGTCAGGTTCCGCACAGAATAAAGGAAGGCTCAAAACAAATACCAGAGCAATTTTCTTCATAATTTTACCTTTGAAGCTAAGAGTTGATGAAAGTGATACGCTGTTTTTTCGCGTGAAACACTAAAGCGACCTGCACGATAGTAAGCGCTTTCAAGCCCTCGTTGAACTTCTTCGCATATTTCTTGATCTTCCATTTGCACTTGATGGGCTACTTGTAAGCTCTCTTCAATAAACGGTGTATTTGCGCTTGAAACATCTTCAAAGTAAAAATCAAAAACAACTCGGCAACGATCAACTGATTCTGGAATTACCACATTTACATCCATCAATCCCTCATAGAGGTTCACCATGAGATTTGGATAAAACCACCAATACTGCGCTGAGCCTTTTCGAACTTGAGAGACCTTACCTTCCGCTTTTGTTTTAAGCGGAGTCGTTTGCAGACTGGAGCGAGAAAACAGTTCAGACCGATAATCAGAATATGGAATAACTCCTGCTAGAGCGGGATGAAGGGTATTGATGTGGTAGCCGCCATCTAAATAATTATCAACAAACACTTTCCAATTGCACTGGAGAGGATACTCAACTCTCTTTAAAAATTTCATCCCATCTATTTGGAAAGCAGCAGATTCCTTTTGAAAGGGCTCCCATTGTTCTTCGAAGGACGTTGGATTTTTGGCCAAGGAAACAAATAGCCACGGCCCAAGCTCTTTCACGTGAAAATGGGGTAACCCATTTTCTTCTTTTTTAAATTGAGATACGCCTTCAAATTCCGGAGTGGTTTTTAATTGCCCCTGCAAATCATAACTCCAACCATGGTACTGACATCTTAACCGAGTGCCCTCTCCGCGATCGTTCCGGCAAACTTGAGCGGCTCTGTGCCGACAAACATTGGAGAATGCGTGAAGTTTGCCTTCAAAATCTCGAGTAACCACGACCGACTCTTTGCCAAATCTAGCTGTAATCCAAGTTCCAGGTTTAGAAAGCTCGCTGGATCGTCCAACCCAAATCCACTCTTTCCCAAATACTTGAATTAGCTCGGACTCAAAGGCTTGGGGAGTTACGTACCAATCCTTGGGCAAAGTAGACGCTTCACTGAGGGTTAAGTCTTTATTAAATCGATAATCCATATATAAATACTAGAGTTTTTTGAACAATTTTTAAAGTTGAGTTCGCAAAAGCTTTAGGTATACTGCAACGCATTACTGGAGGGGTTATGAGATTTAGCGCTAGCTGTTTAGTGGTCGTGGTGAGTTTCTTGGGTTTGATTTCTTTTGCAGATGAACCCCCTTGCCGCAGTATTGAGTGGGTAAGACTAGAAACCAGTCGCGATGTAGAAAGAATGAAAGATGTATGCGAAGTGAGACAGAGTCTTGCTATTTTTGTGGATGGAGTAACTGAACTCTCTTTCCCCCGTCTTAAACGAGCTGGCCTTATCAACGTAGAATCGCATGGTTTAGAAGCACTCGCTTTTCCAAAACTGGAGCAAGCTCGAGATATTTATCTGACAGGCGCAGATCTCAAAGTAGCAGAATTTCCTAAACTCAATATCGTTAGCTCGCGCTTAGTCGTTCAAGAAAGAAATGTTCAGTTTCTTAACTTCCCCAATCTAAAAAGAGTTGGAAGGCTAATTCTTCAGAGCTGTTTAAATCTTGAATTTGTGTTTGCAGATAAACTCTACGACGTCGCTTCGATTCGCTTAGAAGGAAACCCTGCTCTAAGTCCTGCGAGTGCCGAAAATTTAAAGAGCGTAACGCGGGTTATGAGCCCCGAGGAAATGGCTTATGTTCAAAACGCCCAGGAAGAAATGCGTCTCTTCCGGAGAAGGCTTTTAGACAATGCTCTTAATCAGCCCCCTATTC
Source organism: Pseudomonadota bacterium (assembly GCA_046086625.1). GTDB lineage: Bacteria > Bdellovibrionota > FAC87 > UBA2466 > UBA2466 > RFNO01. Next base: position 2,477 of record JBJSXY010000140.1, read on the forward strand.
GTCCTACCGGACACCCCACTCATTTTGATTCCTTTGGATTCATTAAAAGTTACTACGAATGGTACCCCTACGAATACAACCGATACTGGAGTGCAATTGGACCTTGGGGCTATTGGTTGTTCTTTAACTATTAAAAAGTTGGGGTGGGCGACGGGAATTGAACCCGCGACACCCAGAGTCACAGT
>JBJSXY010000141.1:0-3184 GCA_046086625.1 Pseudomonadota bacterium
TAAATCGTACGGATAGAGGATCTATGTCGGGGTGTTTCTCCCAGAGTTGAATAGCAATTTCCTGAATATCAGTCCATTTCATCTTAAACCTCCTTATTGGTCAGCGCATTCTTCAACGCATGGTTTAATAGATCTTGAGCAAATTTCTCAGTAACAGAACTGAGGTTTTCGCAGCTCTTTTTAATTTCTTCTCGGTTCTTAGTTATTAAAGACCGCTCAACGCGACGAATCGCCGCTTCTATTTCTTCTTTCTCATCATAGCTTAGCAATTGAGCGCCTTGCGAAATTGATTTTTGAGTAGCTCGAATCAAACTATCCGCTTCGATTTGGGCCTCTATTAAAAATCGTTTCTCAAAATCAGTTTCTGCATTATCAAAAGAAGCCATTAGCATTGATTCAACTTCTGCGTCACTTAGACCATAGCTCGGATTTACAGTAACCGTGGCTACTTGCCCTGTTCGTAATTCCATCGCTCGAACATTTAAAATTCCGTTGGCATCTACAATAAATTCAACTTCAATTTTCGGAACCCCCGCCGGAAGCGGGGGAATTTTGAGTTGAAAACGAGCTAGACTTCTGTTGTCCAAAGACAACTCTCGCTCTCCTTGAAGCACATGAATATCGACTGAGACCTGACCATCAATGTAAGTAGAATAATGTTCAGTGGCCGAAGTCGGAATAGTTGAATTTCTGTGAATAATTTTACTGACTACTCCTCCCATGGTTTCAATCCCTAAGGAAAGCGGGATAACATCCAAGAGCAGCATTCCAGTGGTTTGCCCAGCCAAGATATTAGCCTGGACAGCAGCTCCAATAGCTACCACTTCATCGGGATCGAGAGTACAAATAGGCTCACGTTTAAAAACTTCTCTGACAAACTCTCTTACTCGAGGAACCCGCGTGCTTCCCCCCACTAAAATAACATCGGTCAATGAAGCAGGGTTCATTTGAGCGTCTTCTAGACATTTCAAGCAGGGCTCTAAAGCTTTTTGAAGAATGGGGTCAATAATCTGGTTAAAATAATTTCGAGTAATGACTTTGGTGAATTGCGTTTTACTCATACTCCAAGAAAAAGCAGCTTCATTCTCTTGGGATAGAATTTTTTTCACTTTCTCACATTCTACTCTCAACTGGGCTTGTCCTACTTTTTCTGCCAGTGGATTAATTCCCGTTTCCTGCTCAATTTCCTTGGCTAGCGCTTGAGCCAGAGCCTCATCAAAATCATCTCCTCCCAGAGAAGTGTTTCCATTGGTCGAGAGAACTTCAAACACTCCTCCCGTAACTCGAAGAATTGAAATATCGAAAGTTCCTCCACCCAAATCGAAGACAGCAATATTGCCTTGTGCTTTCTTGTCTAAGCCATAAGCAAGACATGCAGCTGTCGGTTCATTGATGATTCGAGCCACTTCGAGGCCAGCGAGTTCACTTGCAAACTTAGTGGCCTGTCTTTGAGCATCGTTAAAATAAGCAGGCACTGTGATAACCGCTTTAGAAACAACCGTTCCTAAATCTTTCTCAGCACTGGATTTAAGATGTCTTAAAATGAAAGCCCCTATTTCAATAGGGGTATAAGATTTGTCTCCCACTTGAAATCGCACCATTTGATCTGTGCTAGGAGAAAAATCAAAAGGAAGCAGTTGCTGCCAATCCCGTACGTCTTTTATTCCTTTCCCAATAAATCGCTTTGCACTGAAAATGACTCGGTCCGGTTCTGTAACTAACTTGTCTTGCGCTCGTTTCCCAATCAGAGGCGTTCCCTCTTTAGGAAAGTAGACCACGGAGGGAATCAAAGTGTTTTCGTTGTCTGATTTAAATAACCTAGGCCGGCCTTTTTCAATGGCTCCTATCAAACTATTAGTAGTTCCTAAATCAATTCCCACGATCATAAAAGCCCTCGTTTCTTAATTAGGTCAGCCTTTAAAGAATCTAAGTATTTTTGATTGTCCGTAAATTGTTTCAATCGAAGAAGAAGCCCATCTTGGGAGGGATTTCTCTGCCAATCGGAAACTAACTCAGCCCAATCTTTTTGGTTTTTTAAATCTGCCAGTTCAAGGAGGGAAAAAAAGCTATTTAGAGCGGTTTGATTATCTCCCTCCATTAACACTTCTTGGAGCTCAAAATAACTCTCTGCTAATTCCCTGGGGGGAGGGGAAGTTAGTTTGTTTATCTGGGGATTTAATTCCAAAATATAATCCAAACGAGTTTTTGTGATTTTTAAGGTTTGAAAAGCTTTGTTAATGAGAGTGCTCCATCTTGCAGCTTGCATTTGGGTAAAGTCATCTTTTTGGGCCTGTGTGTCTGGGTGAGTCTTTTGCGAAAGAGAATAAAAACGATCTCTTAAACTCTTGTCATCAATTTCCAAAGATGGGGAAAGTTCAAAAATATCAAAAAAGTTGGGAGACACGGCAGGAAAGGGCTGAATCTTTTGGCAAGCCTCACAAACAACCACAGTGTGATCGTTTCCGTGTTGGCAATAAAAACAGGTATTAGACCGAGAAAGAGGTTCCACAACCACAACTTTTCGAAGCATTTGGATTAGAGAACGTAAATCCAGTTCCGTTTAACCCGCCACTGTAATCCAGAGTCAGTCCTTTGACGTAAAGAAAGCTTTTAGGATCGACGAAAATCTTCACTCCTGCTTGTTCAAACACTTTATCATTCGCCGCCGGTTCTTTCTGAAATTCGAGTTTGTAAGAAAGGCCACTGCATCCGCCTCCCACAACAGCAATTCTCAAACCGCCTTCCGGCATGTTTTCATCTTCACGAAAACGTTTGATTTGCTTTACTGCATTTTCAGTTAACTGGATCATTGGGCGTTTCCTGCTCCATCACTTTGTTTCTTTTTGTAATCAGCAATGGCAGCTCTAATGGCGTCTTCTGCCAAAACGGAGCAATGAATTTTTACGGGTGGCAAAGAAAGCTCATTCACAATATCTGTATTTTTAATTTGTAAAACCTCATCTACTGTTTTTCCCTTGACCCATTCAGTAGCCAGTGAAGAGCTGGCAATAGCACTTCCGCATCCAAAGGTCTTGAATTTGGCATCTTCCACCACGTTAGCGTCATTTATTTTTAATTGGAGTTTCATGACATCGCCACACTCTGGCGCACCCACTACTCCTGTGCCAACGGTTGGGTCATTTTTATCTAATGAGCCAGCGTTTCTTGGATTGTTAAAGTGATC
>JBJSXY010000142.1:0-2260 GCA_046086625.1 Pseudomonadota bacterium
CGCAAAACTTAATTAGGCATTGCCTTTCGTTTTACGAACAACCGTGGCTTGAGGACCTTTGGGTCCATCGACCATTTCAAATTCAACTTCTTGTCCTTCTGTTAAGGACTTGAAGCCTTCTCCCTCAATGGCGGAGAAGTGAACAAAAACATCTGCGCCGCCTTCTTGTTCGATGAAACCATAACCTTTGTTGTCGTTAAACCATTTAACAAACCCTTGAAGCATACCTAGATGTCCTCCTGAAGATGGGGCGACTTTGGGTCAAACCAAACCCTAATTGGTATTGAATTTCAAAATTCCCCCGACACACAAACCCACTCTCTAACCAAAAGGAATGATGTCTGTGTGCATTCAACACGATGATCTGAAACTAACGCCGGTGTGTCAAGTGGGTTCGTTGACATGGAAAGTCAATAAGTTATAATTATTTAGACTCTCAAATCACCTTCCATGCTCTTCAAAAAACAAAACAAAAAAGACAATCGGTACTTGGCGACAACTTCAGGACTCAGCTTAAAAGAAACTCCTGTTTGGGGAGATCTCTGGAAGCTCTTCTGGTGGGGAATCTCGGCTTTCACGTTCATTTCCCTTGTGAGCTATTCAGCCTCTGACCCATCCTGGACTACTTGGTCGACTCGGTCCTTTTTTAAAAATTGGATGGGACGAACTGGAAGCATTCTATCTGATATTCTTTATCAGCTTTTCGGGCTGACTTCGTTTTTTTTGGTTCTCGTCATGGTCCGACTTGGAAAAAACTCTAATCGAGAAGATGAAAATCAGCTGACAAGAACCTGGACTGTCACCGCGAGCACGATCTTCTTACTTTCTTTAAGCACCCTCATTCAAGCTCTTATCCCCCGCTCTTGGCTTCCCTGGACTCTCACTAATTCTGGGGGAATTACGGGAGAGCTTCACTTAGCTCTCTGGAAGTATCTCGCAGGTCCTTGGGGCGCTCTTCTAGTTTCATTTATTTTGGCATTGGCCTCGAGTATTTTATTATTTCGCTGGAAAGCTATCACGCAAGCCGCTTTACTATTCCAACGGATCAAATGGGAAGCTCGACAAAAAGGAACTTCTCTTGGAAAAGAGATCTTTCGAATTCTCATTGAAAAAACAAAGCCCCTCTTCAAAAAATCCCCTCCTATTTCTACGGCAACCGCTTCCGTTCCCATTTCAAGCCCAGCGCCCGTAATCGCATCCTCGCTTCCCCCAAAGCAGCTCGATTTACCAGTGGCTTCGAAGGAGCCTGAAATATCCACTTTGCCCGCGCAAGAAGATGAAGAGATGTTCACGTTAATGAGTGGATCTCGAACTCCAACTTTCAATGAATCTAAGCCCAAGCGAAAAAACACGGGCCCTTTTAAAGTTCCCCCAGTAGTGATGTTATCCGGAAAAGCAGAATCCAAAGTTAAGCCGGTCGATAAAAACTGGTACTTGGATAAAGCCACTATTCTTGTTGAAAAACTAAAAGACTTTGGCGTGGAAGGGGAAGTGGTTCACATTTCCCCCGGTCCGGTGATTACCGTTTATGAATTCAAACCCGCAAGTGGCGTAAAGATTAAAGACATCGCCAATCTCTCTGATGACTTGACTCTTGCCTTGAGCGTTCTTTCCGTTCGTATCGTCGCTCCCATTCCTGGAAAGCCCGTAGTTGGAATAGAAATTCCGAGCCCGCATCGAGAAATGGTTTTCTTCAAGGACCTCATTGAAGAAACCCCTTTCTATAATGATGAAATTAGAATTCCGGTGGCACTTGGACGTCTAGCTTCTGGTGAACCGGTAACAGCAGATCTTGCAGCCATGCCTCACTTGTTGGTTGCTGGGGCAACAGGAACCGGAAAGTCCGTTTTTATTAACACGTTGATTTCAAGCCTATTGTTTCGCTTCACTCCTCAACAACTCAAATTAATTCTGGTCGATCCAAAAATGGTCGAGCTCTCTCTTTATGAGGGCATCCCTCATCTATTGCTCCCGGTGGTTGTTGATTCGAAAAAGGCGGCCCTGGCTTTGCGATGGGCCGTAGACGAAATGGAGCGTCGTTATACGTTGATGCATCAAGCGGGCGTTAGACACATCGATGGCTACAACACACGAATAATAGAAATGAAAGCTAAAGGTGAACCGGCAGAAGAACTACAGGCAATCCCGTATATCGTAGTTGTTATTGACGAGTACGCTGATCTCATGGCTGTTGTTCCCAAAGATGTTGAATTATCGATTGCAAGACTCGCGCAAAAAGCACGGGCAAGCGGAATTCACT
>JBJSXY010000143.1:0-2084 GCA_046086625.1 Pseudomonadota bacterium
AAGATCCAAACCCAGCTTTTTTCGTGGGTTTTAGGTGTTTCTTTTCTAGTTGCCTTTTTAGGACAAATGAAATGGGGCGCGTTCCATAATTATTTTTTAGGTACTCTTTATTTGGGCCTTATTCCAGTATCCTGTGCCATTGAGAAACTATCGAAGAACTATGGAAGAGTTACTTATCTTTTTTTAGGAACTCTGCTGATTGTTTTCATGATTCGAGGGCTGTCGGTTCCCCACAAGATTTGGCTTGATAAACGGTACTTTTTTGAACTAGCTCGACTTCAAGAACTGGTTCAAGAGAAGGTTTCTTCCGGATTGGTCTATAGCAATGATGAAAAAATAAAAGTCGCTTTCACGGGGCAAACAGCAGTGGGCGTTTTAACTGAAGAGCTCTTATGGACTACTCCTAAATTCAAGCCTCTCATCCCTATGATTAAGAAAAACGTGGATAGGGCTGGGGGGGTTCAAGCTTTCATCACACTTTGTTCGGTAACTCCGCCTTCAGACTGGGGCTTTACCGATTCAAGCCAATGGGAAAAGACCCAAACAGGGCAATACTGCCTCTACACTCATGCAACTCATTAAGAAAATTGGTCTGCATTATGGCTTTTTCAGTGCCCTGGCAGGAGTTTTAGCTGGTCTCGCTTCTAGCCTTTTTCTTTTTTTACTCAATTATGTCACTCAAGTCCGCACTGAGCATGCTGGGATCATTTGGGGGTTACCTCTGGCGGGTTTTGTTATTGGCTGGATCTATCAGCGCTACGGTGGAAGAAATGAGCGCGGAACGGCTTTGGTAATTGATGAAATCATCGACCCCCGAGAGAGAATTGCAATCGTGATGGCCCCACTGATATTTTTCAGCACACTTCTCACGCATTTATTTGGGGGATCTGCTGGAAGAGAAGGAACAGCAGTCCAAATGGGAGCGTCTCTTTCAGATCAAGTCGCCCGCAAGTACCACGTAACATCCCAGGAACGAAAAGCGCTTCTATTGGCCGGTGCCGGGGCAGGTTTTGGATCGGCTGTAGGGGCTCCTTGGGCGGGAGTGGTTTTTGGATTGGAAATGTCTCGAAGAGGGCCGTTTCAAATCACCGCTTTTTGGCAATGCCTGATTGCTTCCTGGACCGCGTGGGGAGTAACCCAATTTTTAGAACTGCCCCATACAGTTTATCCAGCACCTCATTTTTTTGCCTTTTCAGTGAAGGGATTTAGTTCGGTAGGTTTAGCTTCTCTGCTTTTTGGATTGTTGGCTTGGGGATTTTCTAAATCTGTTCATCAAGTACAAAATTTATTTATGCGCAAAGTCTCCTTTTCACCTTTGAGACCTTTTATCGGAGGAATGATTCTTGTAGGAATGTATGCTTGGGAAGGAAGCTATCGCTATGCGGGTCTAGGCATTCCGATTATCCAAGAATCTTTATATCAACCGGCCGAACTCAGAGATTTGTTCTTTAAGTTTGTTTTTACTGTGTTAACTCTCGGGTCTGGTTTCAAAGGAGGAGAATTTATTCCTTTGGTTTTTATGGGAACCGTGCTCGGCAGTTCACTTTCTTCGTGGCTCCCGCTTTCTTCCAACCTTCTGGGCGCTATCGGATTTGCAGCTGTTTTTGGAGCGGCCTCCAATACTCCTTTAGCCTGCACTTTGATGGCTATTGAACTTTTTGGATACCCCATCGCCCCCTACGCCTTGGTTGGCTGTTTTATCAGTCATTTACTTAAATCCAGGTTGAAATAGGGCTCTGCGCCTAATGTGTAGACACCCAAAATACAGTTTTTAGCCTTAATACTGCTGGCATACATCTTTGCATTACGGGGAGCCCTACTGAATCAGTAGGAGCCGTGATGAGGGTAGTACGTGGAACGTCTCCAAAGTAAAGAATTAAGGATTTTAGCTCTCTTTCTGGTCATGGGTCTAACCCTCCCCCTTTGGGGCGACGACTGCTCTGAATCTCTTTCTAAACTGGGCTCGATTCAGCCTTGGAGCAACCAAGAAAAGAATCTTCGACTTACGGCTCGTGACCTTTTCCCGGAGGACTACGTAGCTCAAGTTGAATCGGCTTTTGGCCACTTTGATCTTCGAGTCGCTC
>JBJSXY010000144.1:0-2156 GCA_046086625.1 Pseudomonadota bacterium
TCCTTGGGGTTACATTTTTTTATATGAGAAAACTTCTCATTCCCTATTGGGGCTTATGTTTCTTGTTAACCCATTTGCCGCCTTCTTCTGCCGTCTCCGGAGCCGAGGGGGTAGACAAAATTTTACATTTTTCGGGGTACAGTATTTTAGGTTTTTTACTTCAAATCAATCTAAAGCAGAAGTGGAATGCCCTTCTCATTCTGCTTCTCTACTCTGTTATTGATGAGTTTACACAACCCTATGTGGGTCGAGATTTTGAGTGGCTGGACATAGCAGCTGATTTTTTGGGTAGCAGCCTGGGTGTTAGTTTAGGACCTTGGCTCCTTTCAAAAATCTCCCCTCAGAAGTAAGTCTATCAATAGCGATTGCCACGGTGATATCTCCCAAAACATTCGTAAATGAGCGCATTCGAGCTAAAACCCAATCAATGGTGAGTAAAAAAGGAATGGCTTCAGCGGGCAGTCCGATGCTCGATAAAACAATGGTTAAAGAAATAATCCCTGCTTCAGGAATTCCTGCTACGCCAATGCAGGCAATAACGGAAATCAAAGCGACGAGAAGTTGAGCAGGCAAAGCGAGAGAAATTCCGTAGGCCTGTATCAGAAACAAAGCAGCCACTACTTCGTAAAGTAAAATGCCATCGTTGTTAAAATTGGTTCCAATACAAGCAGAGAGTCTTGAAGAGGAAGGACTCACTTTGAGTCGGTCTAGGGCTTTGAGTGTGTGGGGGAGAGTGGCTAAGCTGCTGTTGATGCCAAATGCATAGACGGCGGGTTCCGAAGCTTCTTTCCAAAACCGCTTGAGCCCAATTTTTCCAAAAAAGTGAATCCAGCTTTGGTAACAAATTAAAATATGAAGGAGCATCCCCAGACCACACGCTAGAAAGTAAGCAAGTAGTCCACCCGCAACCGATAAGCCACTTGTGCCGATGGCCTTAACTACGGCACAAAAAACAGCGGCTGGCAAAAGCAGGATCAGCCAATCAATCAGACGAAATACAAGTTTAAGTCCCGCTGAACTCAGCTGAGAAGCCTTATAAAAAATCTGGGTGTGGGATTTTCCAAAAAGCCGCTGAAGAGCATAAAGCGAAAGCCCTGTAAAAAGAGAAATTAGGATCACCAGTGTGGTTCCTGTGAGCATTTCCCCCAATTGGTCGAAGGAAATTTCGTTCGAAAAACGTTCGAGCCAGTTTCCCTTTTGAGAAAAACCCGAAGACGTAGGAAGGCTTAACTTAAGCCACTCGCCCGGTTTAAATAAATTTGAAATACCGAGTGCGAGTGCCACTGCACAAGTTGCGTTGAGAGCTGAAACAAAAAGCAGAGCCAGAAAGCCTTTGCCTTTAAATTCAGCTTTTAGAAACCCATCTGTAATTGCAAAAAACAAAAGGGGACCGGAGAGAGTCTTTATCGAAAAAACCAAAGCCTGGCTTACTTTTCCCAAGAAAAGAAGATCTTTGCCAAAAAAAATACCAACTGGGATGCCAATAATCATGGCAATGCCAGTTTGCGCCGTAGAGGATACTTTTCTCATTCGGAACTAATGTTACTTTTGACCCGAAAAGTATTCAATTAAAGCTTGTTTTTCTTGTGCGCTTGGTTGAGGTTCATCAGCTGGCGGCATCTGACTTGAAGTGAGTTTTCCTACGGCTTTGCCTCCGCTTACCCCATTCGAATGACATCGAGAGCAGAATTGTTCAAACAGAGCTGCACCGGCCGCTTTGGTTGTAGGCGAGGCGGTCGTTGAAGAAAATGGGATAGGTTCAAGGTCTTTAGGATCGTGTTTTGCAGATCCGTCCGTTTTCGTTGACGCCGGACGTTCCGCTAAGCAGGCGCTAATCTTTTCAGATAAAGTGGCTGGCTTTTTCTTTTCAGCGCTCAATCGGCCAGTGTTTTTTTTCTCCTCGCCCTTATGATCGTCACCCTCGGCATGAACGGCCATGGGCAACAGGAATAAAACCGCGGCGACAACGAGTTTTTTCTTCAGGGACATAAACCACCTCTGCGCCCACAAAATTGCAACAGCTTTGCCAAGAGGCTGAAGACTCAAAGTGGACTGTATTCTTGAAGTGGAAAAGCGTATTCACCCATGAAAAAACAGATACTTCAGAGAGATAGTACGTATTTTGTTGCTTGAGTGTTTAGTTTTGTGACAGGTTT
>JBJSXY010000145.1:0-9518 GCA_046086625.1 Pseudomonadota bacterium
GTTTTTAGGCCGAATGGCGGAAGCCACTGCGGCGATAGCACTGCCTCCGCAGATAGCAGTGCCAGTGCTAATCAGAAGGGATGTATCTTTTTCAACTCGTAGAATTTTTCCTAAGAAATACCCCAACAAAAAAGTGAGCGCAATTCCCGAAACAGTATATCCCAAACCTTCCAACCCTACTTTACCGACCGTTTGAAGATTCATGCCACACCCCAAACCCACAATCGAAATGGCTAGTATTTGAGAAGTGATTTTCTGTGTTCTTTGAAGAAACGGGTTTCCTACCGAAAGAGAAATCACGATTCCCAAAAGAAGGGCTATTGAAGAACTGACCCAGGGAGTAAGACATGCCAGTCCAGCAGTAATCATGAGAAGTTTAGCTCGATTCATGAACAAAACTATACGTAGCTTACTTCCATTTGTCATCGTGACGTGGGAATATCACTACACATGAGTTTTCTTTTAACCAATCTACAGTTCTTTTTTGCTGCTTTTAATTTTGGAGCCATCCTCTTTGTTCAGTGGGTTCATTATCCACTTTTTAGAAACGTGGGCGAAGATTCTTTTGTTCGTTATCACCAGCTTCATGTGTCTAGAACCACGCTTCTTCTGGGAACTTCGCTTTTTTGTGAAATGCTTTTGAATCTTTGGTTAGCTCAACCCATTCCCCTTATTTTGTTAAGCATCGGTTGGATAGCTACTTTTTTGGTGAGTGTTCCTCAACACGGACAACTTGAGAAGGGATTTTTAGAACAAGCACACCGCACCCTTCTTTTCTCTAATCTGGTTCGATCTATTGCTTGGGGCGCCCTAACTGTTTACTTGATTTTTCGGTCCACTCTTTAATTTTTTGGATGAACATCGCATCGTCTACTTGCCGAAAATCTCGATAAAACTCCCCCACCGATTGAAAAAAAGGAGGACTAGCAAGACAAATAATTTCATCACAAAGACTTCTTAGATCAGTGAGAGAGTCAAGCGGCGCCAAAGGCACTGAAAGAATGAGCTCTTTTGGATTTTGTTTCCTCAGAAATTTTACTGCAGCTAAAACAGTTGATCCTGTTGCAATCCCATCATCCGTCAAAATGACGGTTCGATGATGAAGCGACACTTTCGGTAGAAGCGACCGGAAAGTTTTAATTCTTTTTTCTATTTCTCGAAGCTGTTTTTTTCTTTCCTCTCGCATCAGATCTGGAGTTTCGGCCGCAATTCTCTTTCCTTCATCCGTTAACACCACTTCACCATCTTCGGAGATTGCGCCCATTGCCCATTCGGGAGAACTTGGATGCCGAAGTTTCCGAGTGACTACGGCATCGAGGTCTGCATGTAACTCATCGGCGAGGACCGTTCCCAGAACAATTCCGCCTCTGGGAATGCACACAACAACAGGACGATCAAAAACTCTTCCCTGCATTCGATGAGCAAGAATTAAAGCAGCCCCCTCACGATTCTCAAAAGGTAAATGACTCGATTTTATGTTTTTATTTAGAAACTCCACACTGAGCTTTGCAACTTGTTCCAGTTTTCCTGGTTCCTCAAATAAGTGGGTCGCTCCTGGAATTACTTCCAATCTTTTTTTACACTTTAATTTATCGAATGCTTGCCGATTTAAACGCAAAACGACTTCATCATGGCCCCCCACAATAAAGAGGGTCGGTTGTCTTACTTGAGATAAGTAGTCCTTTGCGAGATCAGGGCGGCCGCCTCGAGATATCACAGCTTGAAATCGATGGGGCCATTGGGCTGCAGCAATGAGAGCAGCCCCCGCTCCAGTACTCGCTCCAAATAAAGCCACGGGTTGCATGGCCAGATCGGGTTGATTTCTCGTCCAAAGAGCCACTTCCATCAAACGAGTGGCAAGAAGTTCGCAATCAAAGACTTTCTCTCGGATTTCACTTTCCTCTTCAGTAAGCAGATCCATTAAGAGCGTCGCATAATTATTGTTCTGTAGCTCAGCTGCGACAAGTTGATTTCTCGGACTTTTTCGACTGCTTCCACTGCCATGAGCAAATAAAACTAAGCCTTCATACGATCTTGGCTTAACCAAATCACCGTAGATTTTTTTTCCATCCGAAAGGCTTACTTCAATTGAAATCGCTTCTTTCATTTAAAAATGCAAAAAACACGAATTAGAAGCAGCCCTTTTTGACCTCATCGCCGATGAGTTCTTTGAGCATTTCTACATTGCCTTCTTCTTGTCCTTTGATTTTTCTCCAGAAGCTTTCAATTTTAGGATGGCCTTTGGCATTGGAGACATACTGATCATATCTCCAGATACCATCGAGTCTCTTACTGAGCTCGTGAATGAGATCATGATCATGATCAGAACAACCAGCAGACTTTCCAATATCCTTCATTTCTTTTTCAGCCGTTAAAGCCATAAGCTCCTCCTTGTTAATCAAAGAAGAGCAGCAAAACACGTGCCGTCAGAAACGAGACATATTACCGCTGAGGAATCACTCTCAAATAAAATCGCTTCTTCGCTTGAGCTTCCTCTTTTTCTCCGTCATTCCAAATCTGCACATAAGCGTAATCTACGCAACTTCCATCAGGGCGATTCACTTCATCACAAGTGCCGCTCACACTTAAAGGAATCAGAGCAGTATCTTCTTCGCTTCTCAGCAAGTATTGGTGCGGCTCATCGCTTTCATCTTTCCAACGAATCGCTCCTTGTATCGGTCCCTGCCTCAATTGCACTTTTATAATGACGGGGTATTTGAACGCATAAGTTTCACTGCTTTTTAGTTGAACGCGTAATTGAAAATCCTTTGACTCTTGAGCAGAAAGTTTGACTGGAATAGGCAGAGCCCGTGAACCAAAGCCATCTGAATGGATTTCTTGTTGACCGTTTAACAGTTTAAACTCTGCAGAAGACAAGCCTTCCAAGCTAAAGTTTCTTCCGGCTAATGCTTCTTCAATAATAACCTTTAATTCACCCGGTTTTCTCAAAGGAAGATTTCCGAGCTCATCAGCAAAGAGCACATGAGAAAACCAATCCTGAGCCGTAAGTTCGGGATGATTACGAGTTAGTCTCATCGCTTCCAAAGTAAGATCTGTTACTTTTTTTAGTCCTAAAAGACCGTCTTTTTCCATGGCCTTCACTAAAATATCGTGAAGAGTCCCCCCATAAGCTTCGCCATCATCATGGGATTCATTTGTTAAATTAAATCCCGTTCGATTGAGAATTCTTAATTGGTCCGAGCCAACAAAGTCTTTTCCTTTTGTTACGTCTCTTATCACTAAGTCGGCGACAAAATCTGCAATCCCTTCACTTAGTCCTCCCGTATCGGCCAAGACCAAATGATCTCCCATGAGCCTATCCATAACGCCATGGCCGAGTTCATGCCAAATGGTCGTATTATCACGTGCCATATTGTGCGTATGCCCTGAATAGGTAGTGAAATTAATCGTATCATCCGTGTAATAAGCATTATCTTTCATGGCGATATCTGTATCGTAGAGATACGCATGAAAAGGTCTTGTTGATAGTTCCGGATCTGTAAATCCCATGGGGCGTAAAGATTCAAAAAGCTGAGTGACAGCCCAATACACTTGAACTTCATCAAAGCCGTCGTTGATATAATCCACTACCGAGTGATCTGGAAGCCGTCTTGCCAATCGAGAATAAGCATCCTGAGAAGAAAGCAGAGGTCTTCCTAAAACCCCCGACTCAGGAATCATTTCCATCGATTCAGTAGCTTGATCAATGACGATCCAGTTTGGACGAAACTGCGAGGAACGCTTCAGATCAAAGTTAATTCCGGAGAGCTTCAGTACGGATGGATGGAAATTAACGCTGGTATATTTCCCTTCTAAAATCACGCCAGTTTTGAACGAGTTAGAAACAAGGGGAAGTTTTTCATAAATTTGGGATGCCTGATTTTTCACGTAAGACATCGCCCAAAACCCTTCTTTTCTTCCTTCTTCTGTTAACCCTTTAATGGGATCAAACTTGCTTTCTAAATACTTCATTTCTTGTTGAAGAGCTTCGTAAGGATTCACTCCCGCTTCTCGCACTTTGGTTTTTAAAAACTTCAGTTCACTTGCAACTCGACCATTTAAATTAGCAGGAACATTCTCATACTCTTCCCAAAGAGGATAAACTTGAGCTGACAAAGAAAAATATTGCTCAGAAAATGGGAAAGGCTGATATTTAGATTCCACAATACGCTTATTATCTATCGAAATAGAAATGCGATGGACCCCTCTTCTGGCTTTTACTCGTACCGATCTTACAAGTTCGCGGTTGAGCCACTCATCTTTCCAGCGAATATCTCGAATCTCATTATCCTCTAAATTTTGAATGGCGTTTTTCACTATTTGAATCGTTTTTCGAGAATCTAAGCCTTGTTTTTTGGACCATAATCGAACGGTATGTTCGGAGATAGGTTCGTCCACATGGGCTTCTACTTGAATGGTTTCTTGATTATCTAGACGGCTCCAAATTCGGATAACTTGCCCGTGAATGGGAACATCGCCTGATTTTTGCGCATACATGACAAATCGGCTAGTCGCGAGCGGGCGTTCCTCTAATAATGAAAAGTCTTCTTTGTTAAGTTGTAGACCCGTCTTTTGATTAACCAAAGACAGGACATGAGTGAATTCGGAATTTCGATCCTCCTGACCAGTCCAACGAGCGGTCTTAGTATCGGCTCGAAGAGAAGCTGCTAGAAAAAGAGTCATTGCCAAAAGGATTTTTATTTTCATGACTATTCCTTTATCTGTTTATTTTCGAGTCGCACGTTGAAAAAACAAAAACTTGCCGGAAAATCTGACAATTTAGATCCTTGAGAATAGGCAATCACGATATGTTCTCGGTTGCCATCCCGATAAAGACGAGTCGCGCGAACCGCTACTGTATTGGGATATTGATGGGTATTAACGAGCGAACCCTCTTCATAAAATACCGCATTCCAAGGCTCATGCCCTAACCACTGCTGGCATTGGGGATCCTGATCTAAATCCGCCATCGAGTAGTTGTCGTATTTTTCCGTTTGCTCATTAAACCAGGTGTGAGATTGGCTATAGGATCCAAATCCTTTTCCTTTATTCTCTAGGCGTTTAAATTGGAAAAAAGCAGGCCACAAGCGATAAGGATCCGCATGATGGACACACCGTCCAACCCAAGTTCCGATGAGTTTTTCAGCCTGAGGAGTTTCGGAAGCCCGGAAGATAACTTCCATGTCACTGTAATCTAAAGCAGGGCTTTGCGCTGCTATGAAAAGAATGGCTGTTAAAAAAACCTTAATCAGTCTCAATGAATCACCACTTACAAAAGAATTTAGCTAACTCCCAGAATTAATCAATCAGGAATCTTTAAGCTACTCTTCCCAAGTGTATTGCTCTGACATGCAACGAATTTCGCCGGAGGCATTCTTAGGCTGGCCATAATCGTTAAAAAGATTCATGCATTGAAAAGAGGCTTCCACGTAAGTCCCTTGAATACGAGTTCGAACCTGACATTGGGTCGAACCGCCTCGCCCATTCGTGCTTTGATTTCGATAGGTATTAAGCCGTTGATCTCCCCCAGCTTTTAAAAAGAGGCTCCCGCCGCTCGTTCGCCCGCTTCCTATAATTTGATGCTGGCTGCTTTGAGGATTCAGTCCCGATAAAACAACCCGCATCTCAGAGTCACTTTCAGAATCTTGAAAACCAATTTCAAGAACCCCGAGTCCATTTTGAGAAGCATTGAATTGGCAACGAGTTAAATTACGAGCTGAAAAACCTCTCTCCACCCAGTCCAACTTAAAATAGGCCCCTGGAGTTACATTGGTGGGATTTCCATAAGCATCGTATTCATTATTGCCACAACCCCCAAGAAAAGCGGAGCAGGCTAGCCCAACAAGAAGTGTCGATAAACGCATGCAGATCCCCCAGTGAGAGTTTAAAACTTGCCCTAGAATACGGATTTAATGCGCCGTGTCTAGACCGCAAATTTTGTCACCGGGGGCCTGGTTATAAATAATTGTTTTTATTTATTTTTTAAGCTTTTTTTCAATAATCTCTTCAAAGGACTGAAGGGGGTAAGCTCCTTTAAGAGTAACTCCAGCGACGATAAAACCAGGAGTTCCCGAAATCTCAAATGAACTCGCTTCTGCTTTATCTGCTTCAATTCGCTCTTTAACTTTGGTCCCTTTGAGATCCTTCTTGAGTTGTTCCATATTGGCTCCCACTTTTTTAGCTATTTCCGCCAAGAGGCCCTCTCCTTTAGTCTTTAGATCTTGCTGATTTTTAAAAACCTCATCGTGAAATTTGTAGGCTTTAGCCGAATCTTGAATTGCAATGGCTTCAAAATACTCTGCGGCTGGTTGCGCCATTTCATGAAAAGGAAGCGGCAAGTGCTTAAATACGAAAGCCACTTTTTTGCCATATTTTTTCCTGACTTCTTCAATCGTGCTTGCGCCTCGAGAACAGTAAGGACATTGAAAATCGGAATAAGCCACAATCACAATGGGAGCTGAGAGACTTCCCAGAACAGCCCGCTCTTTGGACACTTTAGGTTTTTTGGGGTTCTTAAATTCATTTTCTCGCTGCTCCGCTTCGGCTTTCTGCTGCATCATTTGTAAAAACTGAGCATCCTGTTGGGATAATCCCTGCTCAGCAAAAAGAGGGGCCATTGATAAAAAAGCTACGAAAATTAATTTCATCATAGTTGAGTCATCCTTGTGGTTCTAGAGTTGGAGGAAAAAGAGTATCAGGTGGGAAGAGGGCTTACAAGCTCAGGGCGAGCTTCAAAATATTTTTTCAACTTCAGAAAATGTTTCTCATAGCCGTGATAAAAAATCATCGCAACGAATAAAGTAGCCAAAATTGAAGCGCCATGAAAAAGGATTTGAATCGGAAGCCCAATTCCAAGCTTCTGTCCTGACGTGTTCCAGAAGTAATTCGCCTGAGAAAAGAGCCAACCAATTACCGGAACATGAAACAAATACATCCCGAAACTATATTTTCCGCACATTCTTAAAAACCGACTTTCAAAAACTGTGTTGAGACTTGGGAACTCTTTCTTACATAAAATTCCAATTACGGACGCCGCTAAAAGCGCATTCGCAGAAAAGCCAAAAGTTCTCATGCTGATGCTATCCAACCCAACATCCCATGCAAAAAAACAGCCTGAGATAATCGTCATTAAGTAGACCATGTTCCTTAAAAACTGCGGGCTGAGAGAGTTCAAACGACACGCAAGCCAAGCGCCCGCACACAGACTATCCATTCGACAAACTAGAAGAACATAGTTTTTCATGGGGACTGCTCCGGTCCAAAACAGACCCAGTCGAGCAACAAGACTCACTAAAAACAAAACTACTGCTACCTTAGATAGGTTTTCCTTTTTAAACGACCAAACGACTAGGGGCCAAAGCAAATAAAACTGTTCCTCAACTGCAAGGGACCAAGAAACATCTAGAACTGAAGATTGAAAATGAGCTAATCGCCCCAGGAGAATATTGGACAAAAAAGTCCAATAAGTGAATCCAAAAGATACTGATTGCGGAATGACATAAAAGAACAAAATTAAAAACAAATAGTAGAGGGGAAAAATCCGAAGCGTGCGGCGCATGTAAAAATTAAAAAAGAAATTCGGGTGCTCTTTTGTTTTGAGTAAGCTTCGTGTGATCAAAAAGCCAGAGAGCACAAAAAAGAAATCAACTCCGACCCATCCCGAAAGAGCTGCCGTATGAAATAATTTATCCAAAAAACTCATCACCGGAATCCAAGCTGAATGGAAAATAATGACAGTAAGAATCGCTAAACCACGAAAGCCATCTAGGCGGGGTTCATTTGCAGTATGAGACTGGATCATGAAACTCAATTTTATCACACCATCAAATTCCCAACAGTTGTGTATTCTCTTTATACTGAGGGTCAACCAGGGCTTAAGCTATTGATTTTACATGTATTCAAGGAGGAGAATTTTAAGTCGTTGCTCAAAGTTTGAGCAAAAAGCCCTCTCTCACTGGGGTATTTGGGCCTGTATTCTATTGGCTTTGCCCTTGCAGTTCTTCACTCCCAACAACTTGAAAGCAACTTGAAGTATGGCAACTTTGAAAAACATTTTAAGTCTAAGCGCAATCGCTCTTTTGTTCTCCGCATGCGGAACAAAAAATCAGGCTGGGTATTATGACTTCATTCAAGGACCAAGCAATACGCCCTTCTCGCCAGTAATGTCTGCGGGAACTTTTGCTGGCGCTCTACCACAGACTGTACCCCCCGTTCCGAACAACTCCTTTTCCAATTCGCCGCTCAACCAAACGGTCCCTCCTCAAGCCGCTTTAAACCAAACAAATCTAAATCAAACCGCTCAAAATTTTGGATATCTGAATGACTGTTACCGAAGAATTTTGCAGGAAGGAAATTCCTATTTTCAATCTGGGATTGATCCCAATGCTATTTTCCTGGGAGCCGGACAAGCTCTAGTAAGGTGTTACAATACAGTCCTCCAAACTAGAGTAGCCCAACAACAACAGTGGCAGGCTTATATCAGCTCTGTTTATCAACAGAATTATATCAATCAGATGTACGCTGCTTATCGGATGTCGCAGCAATACCAAAATCAAACGGCGCAATTCACTATCTCGAAACCTCCAGGAGTTCGATAATGAAAACCTTTTTTAAACTTTTAATGCCACTTGCTTGCTTAGCTCTGATTTCTTGCGGGCAAAAAACGAACCTTCCTATGCAAGTGCAGTCAGGGGCCATGAGTCCGCAGAGCCCAGTAACCTCTGCTCTTAGTAATGCCTCTCGACGAGGAGCTACAATGAGCACACAAGGAATTTCAAGTTTTTATTCCGGGACAACGGGGAGTCCAACAAACGCATCCGTTTCAGGTGCCGGGCTATCTTACAATAGCCCTGCATCTGGAACCGCGTTATTTGGCTTAAACAATCAGACTTCGGCCACTGACCCTCAACAATGTGCAAACCAATATGCTCGTTACCCTCGTTATTCAGGCAACTTCGATACGGCTCTTGCTGAGCTTGCTACTTGTCTGAATCAAGTCATGATTTCTCAA
This sequence comes from Pseudomonadota bacterium, assembly GCA_046086625.1. Classification (GTDB taxonomy): domain Bacteria; phylum Bdellovibrionota; class FAC87; order UBA2466; family UBA2466; genus RFNO01. The sequence goes on from JBJSXY010000145.1 coordinate 9,011, forward strand.
AACCCAACTCTGTTTCAGCAATATCAGACGCTCCAACAGAATTCCTATTATCCTTATTCTAACTAGCCGCCAATTTCACGCGGATTGGGAGTTCTCCACACTTTGTTTGCCGGCACTTCTGTGTAAGCCCCGTCTCCCAAGGCTCCATTTACATGCCGAATTTTTTTGAGGTGCAGATATTCTCTTTCATCTCTGCCAGAGTAATCCCATGGAAAATAGGGCACTACGCCACTGGGGTTTTTAATGCAACAAAGAGCGTTTCCACGGCCATAGCAAACAGGATCTTTCACGTTTCGATTGAAAGTGATGAAGTACTCAGCATCTCCTTTGGCTTGCTGAAAAGCTTGATGGCCCGCGGGAACTTCTCCACAAAGTAACCTAAAAGTATCCAACGGAGAGATGGGAAGACCCAAAGCAAAGCGCCCGCTGGGATATTGTCCAGCCATCGATGGAACTCCCGGCAATTCTCGCCGAATTTCGCCCATGAGTTCTGAAAAATATTGGGGCA
>JBJSXY010000146.1:0-2741 GCA_046086625.1 Pseudomonadota bacterium
GGTGCTTGGTGTTGGCCCCAGTGAATGGAAAGTTGAAAAAGTGCGTTCTGATTTTTCAGGGGACGATGGCTTTGATGTGACCAATTCCCAGATTGAGCTTAAAGAGCTTACTATTTTTTCGCCCTTTGAAGATGGCCTTAATATCAGCAGTAGCCGTGTAAGAATCACCAAGAAACTAGAAGTCGATATGACAGGAAATAGTTCCGTTGAAGATAGAGATATTTTTGATTTAGAGGTCGATGACGGCCCTTCTTATGTGACTTTGGCTCAAGGGTGTAGAGTTGATGTTGATGGAGTGTGGGGGGACGAGATTAAACTCAGGTCTAGTGATCTTCCCAAACCTGAATCAGATCCAAAAGCAAAGTACAGCTTCCATGGTCTCTTAAGAAAAGGGCCGGCTACTGTTTACTCAAGAACTGAGGACTAACTTTCAATGATCCCGTCCCAAGGGAAGAAATAGCATTTCACAGGATTTCTTTGGGCCCATTGCATTACTGCTTAAATGGGCGCCTTTGACAGCTCCATAAGACCCATCCCAAACGAGCTTCAGATCTCTTTGCAGCTCCTCTCGAAGATCCCATGACATCTGTTTTCCGTATTTTTCTAGCACAGCTCTTTTAGCCAAATCTTCTAGTACTAGAACTCGCCCTCTATCGGGAAATTGCTTAACAAGTGGATGTGTACTCCAATCCCTAAGATGTAACCCTTTTTTTATCTGTTCCCAGTGTTGTTCTTCTTCAAGAAAATCGATGATCCTAAGTTTTTCTGGATTGTATTGAAAAATAGCGATGTGTGGGGAACTCGCGTAAGGGCTTTCCCCCGGTTTGTACTCTCTAGGTGGTGCAGGGTAAGGTATAAAGCGGGCGATCTCTTTATCTCCCATATCAATGGCGCTAACCATTCTTTCATTGGGTAAAGTGCTTTGGATTTCTTTCAGCATCCGTTGAAATCGCTGCGACATGGGGTCGTCGGGCGGGAGAGTGGCTACGAGCCGTGCGAGCCCCGGTCCCACCTGACCTGGCTCTGCACCGATTAGAAAGGGCGCTAAAAAGCTGGTTAGAAAGAAAAATAAAATAGGTATGAAATTTAGTCGAAGAATCATTGGGTTATCTTAAGTATAGCAGATGTAAGAAATACACTCAGCCAAAGATGTGCGAATTCGTAGCTAAATCGTGCAGTTTTTAGACAGTCGATTATTTCATTCTCAGAATACCAACAGTGTACTCCCAAACTTTTGCTTTGTGCTTGTGGCGCACGACTTGCTCTTAATTCAAATTAAATAAGCCAAAATTCCGGGGGGAACATGAAATCGCTCATTGCGCTTGTCTTAATCGGACTCACTGTTCTTTCAGTGGTCTGGTATGAAACAAAAACACAGAAAGAAAGTGCCGAAGCCAAAGATGCAGATGTTCTTGGGTTGGCCGCACAAGTTTTAAAAGATGAAAAAACGCAGGAAATGATAAAAAAGGTAACAATCGAAATTGAGCAGGGCTCTGAGCAAGTGCAAGAAGAGCAAAAAGCCGCGAGCATTAAATAACACAAGAAAAGAAATCATAGGTGGACTATGAAGTTTTCAATTGTTTTCACTCTTACTCTGATGTCATGGGGCGCTCTTCGGGCTGAGCAACACGCTCGGTCCGAAAAGCCGCGCCCGACTCAATATTCGGCAGATTACATCCGAGATTTTTCGAAGGCGATGCCTAATGAGTTTAAACGTATCGAACATGAGAACGACAAACTCTACAAAGAACTCGTAGGATTGTTTCGACCGGTGCAGGAGCTGCCTTCAGAAAACAAAGAAGGAGCCATGGATGATTACTACAAGTTACTTAATAAAATAAAAGAGCTTGCTAATGAAGAACGAACTGCAATTAGCAATTTCAAAGAAGCCAAAGAAAGCATCGAAGAAAGTACGAAAAATGGGTTGGGGACTTTTGAAACCTATGACTCTGCAAATAAAAATTTTAACAAAGGGATAGCCGGACTTGAAAAATATACCAAACAGCGAATCGAAATGGCGACAGAAATACAAAACTTTTCGAAAAAACATAAGCTCAATGACCTACAATAATCTAAATCTAATTATTTCTTTTTGTTTAATCATTGCGCTTCCAACGTCTGCTAGGGCTGTTGGGTCACATCTCGATGAAAATACGTTCAATCGCGTCCAAGGAGAAACGAAGAGGGCGGTCAAAGCAGCAGTTACGCTCAGAGATGTGGTCTCACAAGAAGAGCTAATTAAAGCCGTTGAAATATCTTTGGAGCAAGATGGAACCTACTCTGTTCGAGCCCGACCCTCTGAAGAAGGCGAGAAAGCGCGTTCGCAATTAAGGGCTAAGTTTGAAGGAATTGATATTTTAACTTTAGCCTTTAATCATTTCGACGAAGAGGTGGAACTTTCAGTTTTTGACAAGCCCAAAAGTATTATCTCCAAGAAGACGGGCCCGTTTTTAGGGGCTGCGGTCATTGCAGCTCTAAGTATGCCAAGTAGAGATAGATTTCAGGGGGGACGAAGATTGTTTTTGCGGGATCAGAAAAAACAATTCACGAGCCTTTCGTTGTTAAGCAGAGAAAGCGAAAATCTTGAAGCCATTAGGACCAATGTGAAAATAGCTAAAGAATCGTCAGATAATCAGAGAATAAAATTTACATTTACTCAAAACTATAAACGCACTGAACCCCCAGCTCAATTTTTTGAATGGGATGAGAATGATAAGAATTATAAAGTTGTCTTCAATGAA
>JBJSXY010000147.1:0-9653 GCA_046086625.1 Pseudomonadota bacterium
TTGATAAGAAAAAGTTTTCATAATGTATTGGATGAGGAGTTTACCTGCTTTTAGGAGCCTGTAAACTATGTTACCGTTCCCATGGCAACTAGGGGACAATCATGAAAAAAAAAGTTAGTTCTGTGCGTCTGTTTCGAAGACTGTTTACACGAAACTTTAACCTAGGGCTCGGGGCCCTAGTCCCAGAGTGGCGTTCTTTATTAACTTTGAAGGCTCTGGGGCAAGACTTGAAAGCCGGCCTCCTGGTCAGTGGTGCAGCAGTTCCTCTGTCTCTGGCGATTGCCCTTGGCTCTCAAGTAGATCCCGGAATGGGACTCCTGGGTGCTATCATCGGTGGACTTGTTTGCTCTCTATTAGGGGGAGCCCGCATATCAGTCAGTGGTCCTGCAAATTCAATGTTGGTTCTGATTGCTCTCATTGTGGAAAGAACTGGAGTTGAAGGTCTTTTATTTACCGGACTTTGTTGTGGCTTGATTCAGGTTTTCTTGGGGGGATTCGGTTTTGGCCGACTCATCCGATATATTCCACTGCCTTTAGTGGCTGGGTTTACTGCAGGGATTGGTTTGATTGTTTTCGTAGGGCAACTTCCTCGAGCTTTGGGCTTGCCGGTGCCCCCAGCAGGAGATTTGTGGACAGTACTGACTCATTTAGGAAGTTTGTTACATGAGAGCCAACCCAGGGTTCTCTTTTTGTCGATCACGGCAATATTTATAGCTCAAGGTTCTTCTCGTATTTTCCCTAGATTTCCCTCTTCCTTATTAGCTCTTCTCATCCCAACTCTTTTGGCTGGTTTTGCTGATTGGGATGTTCCTAGATTGGATGGAATATTGGGATTCCTGCATCGGCCTTCAGTTCCCGAGTTTCCCAAGGGGCAACTTGCGGAGCTTTTTGAAATGAGCTTTTTACTTTTTGCGCTAGCTTCTCTGGAAAGCCGTCTTTCCTCCGTGGCAGTGGATAAACTCATTCCAGGAGAGAAGCACGATGCAAATCAAGAGTTGATTGGACAGGGCTTTGGAAATATTTTGGCAGCTTTTTTTGGAGGGATACCTATTACGGGAGTGCTGGCACGCTCTGTTCTAAATATTCGAGTTGGCGCACAGACTCGGCGTGCTTCGTTTTTTCACGGAGTTTTCGTGCTTCTATGTCTTTTGTTTTGCCGGCCTCTATTGTTAAAAATTCCCATAGCGGCTTTGTCTGGGGTTTTGCTATCGATTGCAATTAATATGATCAAGCCTCGAGAAGTTTTTCAGATTTGGCGAACCTCTCCAGTTGAGACAATTGTTTATTGGGTAACCCTCATTGCCATTGTCATGGTTGATTTAATGGCCGGAGTCCAGATGGGAATTTTCGCCGCTCTTTTGATTGCAATCTGGAATTTAGGTCAGGCTAAACTATTTTTCCAGAACACGGAAAATCAGGAAATAGTGCGGGTATCTCTGACTGGAAATATCACTTTCATGGCTTCTCGAAGTTTGGAGCTTCTTAGCAAACGAGTAAAACGAGCCACGAGTGTCAAAGCAGTTGTTATTGATTTGGGAGAAGTGAAAAATCTCGATAGTACTGGTGCATCGATGATGCTTGAGTTTATCAAGGAGATGAAAAATGAGAATATCCGAGTTGTTTTAAAATCTTTAAATAGAGAGAGCCGGGCTGTTCTTCGAAAAGTAGATGTTGAAAATCAGAGTGAGGATTGTCACGTAACATCCGAGTCAGAAATAGCTGAGATTTTGAAAGACGAAAAAGTCTACGATCCCAGAGAAGCGCTTTTGTTTGGGGTTGAAAGATATCGAAAGGAACGAAAAAAAGCCTACGAAGAGCTTTTCGATAAATTGGGCCAAGCTCAAAAGCCCCACACGCTCTTTATTACTTGTAGTGATAGTCGAATCAATCCATCGTTAATCACTTCTAGCGAGCCCGGGGAATTGTTTATTGTACGAAATGTAGGAAATATTATTCCTCCTCTGGGGATGGACGATTTGCCGGCAGAAGGTGCAGCCATTGAATTTGCCTTGGGTGCTTTAGGTGTTGAGGAAATTATCATTTGTGGTCACACCAAATGTGGAGCTCTAAAAGGCGTGTTTCAGGGAATTGATCCAAGGGTATTTCCAAGCGTTGCAAAGTGGGTGCAACCCATTGGGGTTGAGCGAGAAAAACATCCACACATTACTGATCCTGAAGATTTTGTGAAGGTTCATGTGGTTGAGCAGGCCAGAAATGTTTTGAGTTATCCAATTGTTCGGAAAAAAATCAGAGAAGGGCAAGTAAAAGTACACTGCTGGATTTATGATGTAGTAACTGGAGAGTTTTTAGAATGGACCGGAAAAGATTTTGATTTTGTCCCTGTGGGACCAGAATCTTTACACGGAAATATTCAAGCTTTGTTATCTCCAACTCAGAGTGATTACTGAAACATTTGAGTCCAGTAAGGGCCGTCTCCAGTAGCTACTGCGACACCAATGGTAGAATATCTTCGACTAAGAATATTGGCTCTGTGCCCATCTGAATTCATCCAAGTGCGGACAACTTCCCGAGCATTGGCTTGGTTCCAAGCGATGTTTTCTCCGCCATTAGGTTGGGGAGAAACAGAGTGACTCATATTTCGAAGGCGGGCCATATTAGCTGATTTTTGGCGGCTTAAGTTTAAAAGAGAAGAAGCTACTTGCAGTGCGGGAAGCCCTCGTTTCATTCGCTCTTCATTGGTGTACTTAATCACGAGTCTTTCTGTTTCTGAAAGTTCCACTTTCTTAGGATTGGGAACTGCCGGGTCATCAGGAACTACAGGAGCTACAGGAACGGCAGGTGCAGCACTTTGGGGGCGTTCTTTTCTGGCTTTGTACCAGCCATCGTTTTGAGCTTTAAAAAGAATATCTCCTTTTGAGTACTCGACTGTATTTCCATCGATATCTAGAAGAGTTCCATTTTCAGTGGCGCGGTAAGCAGCTTTGGCTTCAATCCAATTGTCTTTTTCATCTTGATATTCAAAGCCGTCCTCGGTCCAGCGGCCTTTAAAGAATCCCAAGTGTGAAGCCGAAGCTTGAGTCTGAACCGTTCTTGTCTTGTTTGAAGCGGAAGGCTGATGAGTTTCCGAAAAGGACAAGGGGGCTCCTGAAACAAGCAAAATAACCGCAAAGAGTAGACTCGAAGAATTCATCTTGGTGCCCTCTAACCCAAATTCCGTAGTCTGCTTTATTAAGCAAAAATAAGACCACCCACAAAAGGTACGGCTTTACTTTTGCGGGCGTTCAAAAGTAAGTGGTTTCTCATGGAAATCTTTGTAGGAATTGACCAAACCGGAGCGGCCAGCTTGAAAGGCAGAAAAGCAAAGCCACTGCCTATGTGTATTGCGGTAAAACAAAGATCTGGCACTTGGCGATTTTTCACTAAATCTGGAAAAGGTCCTCTTATGTTGGATAGCTTTCATTGTGATTCCATTCAAAAACAGTTTGAGATACTCAAACTAAAATCCCAATGGGATAAAACAGCGTTTATCGTGGATTGCGTTTTGGGATTGCCTAAACAGCTTCGAAGTAATCCTACAAAAGGAAAGCCGTACCTTTGGGGGTACTTTGAAAAAGCGGCGGGGTTTTCTAAAAATGGGAAGGAGTTTGGGAGAGAAGTAGCGGAAGACTTTTTTTCGAAATTGTTACCAGCAGACACGAAAGAGTTTCCGAAGCGGTTCTGCGAAGAATTGTCCGGATCTAATTCAGTTTTTCAAGTAAGGCCCTATCAAAAAAATATCCAAACAGGCAGTTTTCGACTTTGGAAGGATATCGGATCGGTTGGAAAGCCATGGCTCAAACTTTGGCCTTTTGAAACAAGCGACGGAGATTCCGCCCTGCCTTGGATTTTTGAAGGGTATCCCAGTCTCATTTGGAAAGATTGTCTGGGATCCGCTGTTCGAAGCCCGAAAGACTTAAGAAAATTATCTGAAAAAGCTTTTCCTCAATTCGAAATAGATACTTGGCAGTACGTGGAAAAACACCCCGATACTGCCGATAGCTTTGTTTTGGCCTTTGGAGGCGTCTTTCTCCAAGAGAAGGGCCGACTGTGGAAGCCCTTTCCTGGTTTTCAAAAAGAAAATAACGCACTCAGAGAGGGCTGGCTTTTGGGACTTAAACCTCCAAAGGATATTTGACGCTAAAAGCCCTAGCTTCTAAAATCACTGAATGAAAAAAATCTTTATTCAGGGCTCCTTAGCCTTGACTCTTGTTTTAGGACTGCTTTCAGGGATTGGGTATTATTTAGGTTCAGGGGTTCAACTAAAACTCTCTCTTACTGATCTTCTTCCCGAAAATCATCCGGCCGTTGTTAAATTTGAAAAGCTGACAGAAGTTGTGGGAGGCGTGGGATATTTTGCGGTCGTTTTACATGCTGAAGATGGAAAGTCTCATTTAGAAGCTGCTCCAAAAATTACGGAAGCGCTCTCGAAGTCCGATTTAGTCCGCAGTGCGTTTTATCATCGAGAGCAACGATTTTTCGTAGACCGTCTTCTTTACTATATCGATCTTCCAAAACTAAAAGATCTCGAAAAAAATATTGAAAAAGAAATTACTCGAATGAAGAGAACCACTTTCGATCTGGGACTCTGGGATGAAGAGGAAAATAAAGAGCCAGAGGAAAAGTCGATTTTCGATGGGGATCTCAAAAAATTAGCAAAAAAATCTGCGAGCATTTCGCCTTACCTCATTTCAAAAGATCAAAAAGATATTTTAGTGATGGTAAAGCCAAGCTTTGACAGCATGGATTTGGGAAAAACAAAACAGCTAGTCGCTGTAGCCGAGGGGATTCTTAAGACGACGTTAAATCCGCAAGTCAGCTACGAATTTGCCGAGCGCTATTATAGTAAAATAGTTGAGACTGAAATGATTCAGTCAGATATTTTTATTCTGGGCTCCATTGCCATTTTGCTCATCGCGCTCATCATCTATGTTTATTTACGAAGTTTTCGAGCGCTTCTCATTATTTTCTTACCTGTATTGATGGGAATGGGAATCACTTTAGGTATTACTCGTTTGGTGATTGGGCATATCAATATTATCACTGGATTCTTAATGGGAATTGTTTCGGGTCTAGGGGTAGATTATGGCATCCATTTGGTTTTGAGACTAAGATTGGAAAAAGAAGAGCCTTCGAGCCAAGACCCGGATCCAGTTTGGCGAGTTCTTGCGAGTAGTGGACATTCCGTTTTTGTGGGGGCTTTAGCTGCATCCGTTTCGTTTTTTCTTTTATGCTTTAGTACGTTTAGAGCGTTTTCAGAGTTCGGATTTATTTGTGGGGTAGGTATAAGTGCTGTATTAGTTTGCTTGCTTTCTACTTTCTCCACTTTTTCAAAATTGTTTAAACTTGACGTGGCTCCCCACCAAAAGAGTTTGATTCCTTGGCATCCAAAACTTCCCGTGTTGACGATTCCCAAAGGATTTTTAGGTGGAACAATCGTCACTGTTTTGTTGATTCTCGTGGGGGTAAAGGTTCAGTTCGAATATGACTTCGACAAAATGATGCAGCATTCTGCGAAAATGGAAGCTCTCGGAGATTTAGTGGATGCTATTTACGATAGATCCAGTACCCCTTCTGCTATTTCAGTCGCGGATAAAGATGAAGCGCTACAAATAGAAAAGGTCATTAAGGATGAGTACATGCCAGGATTGGTGAGTGAAATGATTAGTGCGGCTAGTATTGTTCCTGAAAATCAGGACGAAAAGCGCCAAATTCTTTTACGAATTCGGGATAAAATCAAACCTTTCAAAGATAAATGGATTGAACAAGCGTTGGATGTTCCTGCCCCAGTTGTGAGAGATTGGGTGAGCGCATTTCCTTTTAAATTTGAGGATCTTCCTAAACATATTCAGGATGCCCTTCGCGGCACTCAAAAAGGGGGATTTTTGATCTATCTCTATCCCGCTATTAGTTTGAGTGAACTGGTAGGAGTGAAAAAGTATGCAGCAATGATTCGGTCTATCGAAAACAAGTTTCCAAATGCTCTTACGGGTTCAGATGCCGTTATTTTTTCTGATATTTTGGATTTGATAGGCAAAGACGGGAGCAAAATTCTTGTTGCTATCTTTCTTTGTGTTGGGCTCTTTATTTGGATTAATGTTCGAAAAGTAAACGACACGCTCTTAAGTTATTTGCCACTATTGATTGCTCTTCCTGTCGGCATGGGCCTAATGGTGGTTTTCGGAGTGAAATTTAATATTTTTAATATTTGCATTATTCCGACCTTTGTCGCTATGGGGATCGATGTTCCGATTCATATTGTTCATCGAGCAAGAGAATGCGGCTCGGGTTTTAAAGCAGCAAGGGATCTCGCAACGAGCATTAATTTGGCGCTTATGACGGCGGGCGTGGGATTCGGGGTCTTGATTGGTGCGAGAGCTGGAGTTTTAAAGAGCTTAGGGTGGATTGCACTTTTAGCGACTTTAGCTATTTGGTGGGTGGGGCTTTTTATGCTGCCAGCTTTCCTCGAGAAGTTCTCCAAGGAAAAGTCGCAATCAGAAACGGCCTTAGAGCTTTGTGAAGACCAAAAGCCAACATAAGGCCCAAAGTATTTGAGACGGCATCCCAGACATTGGGCCATCTTCCTGGGACTAAGTACTGAAGGAATTCACATCCTATTGAGTGAAAAAAACCTAGAACAAAGAGACCCATGGCTAGTTTTTTCTTTTCGTCAGCGGCTTCTCTGATGAGGAAACCCAGAAAACTATATGCCGAGAGATGAAGGATCCATGAAGTCGGTTCAAAAGATATATCAAAGGGCGGGTTATCAGCGAGTGATTGGGAAAACAGTTCCCACGGGCATGTCATCAAAAGACTTCGAGTGAGCACGGTCCAATAGCTACCGAGCGCTATCCATTTGAGGGCTGAGATCATAGGGGTAATGAAGAAAAAAGGAATTATTAAATTATCGGCGGAAAGGACGAAAAACTTAAGAGCGGCGAGTCAGGTTGAATTAATGATTTTTTAGAAAGAAGAGAATGTGGCTTAGGAGACGATTAATTTCTGATTGAGTTTTTATATAAAAAGGTGCCGAACTCTTTTGAATTCTTCCAACACGAACTCCCAATACTTTGGGACTTGAAAGAGAAAAGACATCCTCGTCTGTGAGATCATCTCCTACATAAATAGCGGAATCTAGTTTTGCGTGTTTCATGAGATCCAAAAGAGCGGTTCCCTTGTCAGGAGAGTCAGGTGGAATAAGATTAACGACATACTTTCCCAAAACTATCCGAGGAGTAGGAGCCAGCTGTTCAGCAAGTTTCACTAACTGATTTCGCTTAAGACTTCGCTGGGATGCGAGTCGATAATGAAGGGAGAGCGAGTAAGCTTTGTCTTCTAATTGAACTCCTCGCCCCAATTCTAATTCGCCTAAAATCTGTTTGGTCCAATGAGAAGTTACTTTTTTAGCAGTGCTGACTACTTTTGTGGGGGTCGTGGGAGATTCGAGTCCGTGATTTCCAATGAGGTAATTAGGTTTAAAAGGAATCAACTTTTTTAAATCTTTAATTCCCCGTCCAGAAATAATAGCAGTGAAAGCCAAAGGAGAAATTTCGTGTAGAAGCATTTCAGTTCCCGCAGAAACTTGGGCATATTGGGGACGAGCTGTTAATTTGGAGAGTGTTCCATCAAAATCAAAAGCTAGAAGAGTGTTGTCACCACAAAACGCTTCAAGTTCTTTGAGTCCTGGATTTCCAAAGACGTATTTCATGAACTTTTAATTATAGCTTAAATAAACTAAGTGTCGTGGGCAAAAACGATTTTACCGCCAACAAAAACTGCCCGAATCAAATCTTTTTCGAAATGAAAAAGGAGAGAAAAAAATCGGTCCGAAGCATGACGGCTATTTTCCATGCGAGCTTTGAGAATGGTTTTCCCCTTCCATTGAATGACTTGGATGTCGGCTTTCTTTCCAACTTTAAAGCTTCCAATCTCTTTTTCCAGACCCAATGCTTTCGCTCCGCCTAAAGTAGCCAGGTAAAATAGCTGGGCAGTTGAAATGTCTTGGTGTCGCAAGCGTTGAATGCTGTAAGCGGCCCCTAAAGTGGTCCAAAGAGAAAAACTGGTTCCGGCACCTACGTCAGTTCCCAAGCTGACATTGATTCCCTTTGTTAAGTAAGCATCCATGGGAAAAAGCCCGCTCCCCAAAAAGAGATTCGAAGTGGGGCAATGGGAAATCTGAACGCCCAACTTGGACATTCGGTTCATTTCTGAAGTGGTTGCATGAATACAATGGGCTAAAACCGTACGATCTCCTAAGAGCCCAAAATCTTCATAAGTATGAAGATAATCTTTGAATTGTGGAAATAGTTTTCGAACAAGCTTTATCTCATCTAAGTTCTCGGAAAAATGAGTTTGTATTCGAACGGTTGGATTTTTGTGAGCAAGTTCTCCCAACATTTTGAGCATTGGAATGCTACAGGCTGGTGAGAACCGAGGAGTAAGAGCGTAAAAGAGTCGCCCCTCTTTTCCGTGCCATTTTGTAATTAAGGTTTGAGTTTGTTCGTGATCATCTGAAACTGAGCGAGTGAGAGCCTTTGGGGCCAACCGGTCCATACTGACTTTTCCAATAACCGCCCGTGCTCCTAGTTGAAAGGCACTTTTAAAAAGACTATCAGTTGAACGAGCATCTGAGCTGCTGAGAATCAGAATCGTGGTAGTTCCGTTCTGAAAAAGCTCTTTGAAAAAAAACGGTGCGAACCGACGGGCTTCTTGGGGATGACTCATTCGAATTTCCTCTGGATAGATATATTTATCTAGCCAGCCCAAAAGAGATTCGCCGTGGCACCCCACTTGATTCATTTGAGGGAAGTGAATGTGGGTGTCCACAAATCCGGGAAGAAGAATACTATCTTTAAAGTGGGTTTCCTTTTTCGAACTAAATTTCTCTTTAACAGACCGAGCGGGACCAAAGCCCACAATAGTTCCTTGGGAATCAATCGCAATAGCGCCATCCGTGATTTCTTCAAAAGTTGCAGCAGAAAGAGAATCGCCTGAACAATTCCAAAGCGTTCCTCTCAAAATCTGATCACATGAGAGCTTATTCGTGGCTTTTTTCATTTTTCGATTTTCCTTCAATGAACTCAAGCGCCGAAGCCAGGGCAGTTCCTCCCAATCCACGCTTTTTGATCCAACTGTCTACTGGAAAAAGCCGAATGGCTAGAAAAAAGAGATAAGCAATAGCAATCGGCCGTAAGCTATTCCAAATGAAGCCCGCTTTTGAATCCTCTGCGAAATAAAAGAAAACAGCTGTACAAAAGAAAGAAAAAAGAAACAAAGGCTGCTTTAATTCTTTGAGTGCTCCAAAAGCGGGATGAAGTGTTGAATCCATTTTCGAGGGGCGCGGTAACCCTTTTAACCCCCATTTTAGAAAGCGCTGGTCTAATAAGTGTTGCTCATCGAAAGATGCCCGCCATCCCGCCAGTGTTAGTAGAAAAGCAAGAACTGCTTTACAGGCAAGAAACAACAAAATCACCCACCCCAGAGTGTTCGGAGTGAGGTGAAAAAAACCGCTTAGAAGATGGTTGAAATAAGTCAGCATTCTTTCAAGTTGAGTCTCTCCAAAAGCTGAACCATACACGATCCACAAAACTGCAAGGGGTTGGATAACTCCCCAACAGGAAGAAAGAACAGAACCTAAAAGACAGCCTGCTAAACTA
>JBJSXY010000148.1:0-11165 GCA_046086625.1 Pseudomonadota bacterium
TCTAAGAAGCGGGGCTGGAGATTTTCTCAAAGCAGTTCTGATTGCTGGCAGATGTTTTAAAATTTCACGGATGGAAACCAAGTCTCTGGGCATCGATAATCCCAGAACTGTTTTGGAAGTTAAGCGTTCCAAATCTCGAATTTCATTTAATTCGTTTCTCAAAGATTGAAAAACGGTCAGATTATTAACTAAAAACTCGACTGCTTCATGTCGCTGAACAATCGCTGAAATATGAAGAAGGGGTCGACTAATCCAATCTCTTAACATTCTGCGGCCCATAGGGGTCACGCAACAATCGAGAACTGATAATAAGCTACTTCCTTCGCCCGAAGCAGAGTGGGATTGGATAATTTCCAAAGAGTGAAGAGCTGTGGCATCTAGAAATAACCGATCTTGTTCTTCCAATGAAAGAGGCTCTAAAAATGAAAGTGGGGTTTCTCGTTTAATAGTTTCCCGAAGATAGCTCCGCGCTGCCGCTAAAGCTCCTCCAGAAAAAATTTCCCCTCGAAAAGTAATGAGAATTTTTGAAAATCTAATTTTTAATTGTTGAACCCAGTGAGATTCCCGATGGCCCTCCTGAATGAGAAATTCTTTTGGATTGAGTCTGAGTACCCAATCAAAAAGCCCCTCGAGCCCAGAGACGTGACCTAATTTAAGCTCACCACCTAATAGATCTAAGATGGCTAGCTCAAAACCGTTTTCAGATAAAGAATGGATGGTTAAAAGAACATTTTGATTAGAATCAGAGACTAAATCAGGATCTCCAACAAGAGCGGGAGTCACCACTCGAGCGACTTCTCTTTTTATGATGGTTTTTCCAGATTTTCCCTGAACTGGAATTTCCGTTTGCTCACAAATAGCTACTTTGAAGCCTTTATGAATGAGCTTTTGAATGTAGTTGCTAGCGGCATGGAAAGGAATCCCACACATTGGAATGGGATTTTCAGATGATTTATCGCGAGAAGTCAGCTGAACTTCCAAGATGGGCGCTGCTGCTACCGCATCTTCAAAAAACATTTCATAAAAATCACCCAGCCTAAAAAAAACAACAGAATCTGGATAATCTTTTTTAATCCCCAAATACTGCTGCATTAAAGGGGTTAAGGCCCCGGGATGACTGGTTGAAAGCATGGGGTAGGGAGTACCGGCCCCACCCCCAATTGGCTAGCCGCCGTGCGGCATTATTTTGAGCCCCGGATCATTTTTTCAACTTCTTCAATATGAGTGGTTTCATCAAGAATAAGACCCCTCACCATTTCTTCTAAGGCGACATCATCGCCAACCATTCCTAATAATTCGTGGTACAGCCTGAGCCCTTCTCTTTCGAACTCAAGAGATTCCTCGAGAATATCCATCACATTATGCTTATTCGTTTCAGGTACTGGCTTTACCTTTACAGAAGGGTGGCCCCCCAATGCCGTAATTTTTTCTCCGATAGATACAGCATGGGCCATGCCTTCAGTAGCGTGATTTCTAAACCAACCGGTAATGGGAATTCGGTTAGGCCCAAAAATCATAAAACTGTAATGGAGATATCGAACAACACCCGATAACTCAGCTTCGAGGATTTTATCCAATTGGGCCAAAATTTTATTCTTGTTATCGCTCATGAGCTTCTCCTTTGGCCGAAGTATATCAAACCTGAATACATTGTATACACTAGGCCCTTTGACACTGTTTTTTTCTTAGACAGTTTAAATCCTATGAAACTACTCTCTTTTTTTTGAATACTCTTTGAATACGCTCCCCGACTGGAAAAACCTCGATTTCTCTCCTTGAGCAAGATCGAATACTTAAGTGTGGTCTATCTCTTGCTTTACTAAAGCCCAAGGGGAAAGCATGGATATCGGGGGAAAACTCAATTCCTTAAAAGCTGTCGCAATTGGCGCTACCATCGCAGGTGGCATCGGCATTCTTGGGACTTCAACTTTAAAAACCAATCCCAACAAAGCTTTGGCCGACAAAATTAACAAGATAATGGATAATCCGAATCTTCGAGTTGCTCAAACTCAATCTGCCACTGGCAAAGGCCAAGCAGTAAACAAAAATGATGGGAACCCTTTTGGCAGTACAACGACCTATCACAGTTACACTTGGGATGTCTGTGAAGAATGGCTCGATGCCGAGACTTGTAAAAAATGGTTGGACCCTTATGTGTCTCAACACGGGTTCGGCGATGAGAAGTCGGTTTTAGAAGGTAAAGTGTCCTCGCTTTATGCAGGGATGAGAGATAAGAAATCTGAAAATGATTGGGCTATTTGGAATGTTCAAGCAAAAGCCGGGCAATCTGTTAAAGATGAACAAGGTCGTTTAAATCGAAAAGGCCTTGCCAAATTTGCACTCAAAGACGAAGTGAAAGAGGAGCTTACAAAAGTTGGGGAAGATGCCGCACGAGAATTGATGGTTCAAGCAGTAGATAAAGATGAACCTAAGGAAACCATGCCTAATATGGAATCCCTGAGAGCCATGGCCGGAAGTTTAACTATGGCTTATCGAAATAATTTAGTGGGCATTCTCGGTGGACTCTGGCGCAACAAACCTGGAGTAGAAATACCAGGAGGGGTTAATCTCACTGATTGTAATGTCATCACCAGTAACCAAAATTCTGAAGAAACAGATGAAAAGCTTCGAGATCAAGGCCCTCTAAACGAAACAACACGCAATGTGGATCTCGAAAAACGAGTTCAACTTTGCCAACAATTAATGGCTCAATCGGTTCGTACAGTGAATCCGCAAGTGGATGGAGAGCAAATCTCAAGCGGAGATCCCAATAAAGAACCCATTGACGAAGCCCTAGCTCGGTTAGGCATAGCAGTGGTGGATGATCTTACGAAAAACGTATCAAACCTTCCTAAGCCCGCCGACCTCAATCTAACCCAAGAACAACTAGCAAGCGCAGTTTCGATAAGCGAAAACGGAACTGAAAAAACAGTTTATGAAATGCCAAAGGATCAGATTGAAGCTTATAACGAAATGTTGAAAAACGCTGCAGACTCCTGGAAACAAATGTCTAACCAAACAAAGGGCCATATTGCGAGCAATGAAAATCTGATCTTAAGCCACCAAGTCAAAGGTCCTATCAGCGCAGTCAAAATTAACTTGGCAAAAAAAGCTCAACGTAACTTAGCCGGAGAAAATGTCAGCACTCTTCCCACAAACGATTTCGAGATGACCCCTCAAGAGCTTATCGATCGGGCAAGTCAATAAGTGGAAAAACAATTTGCTTGATTCCCAATGATTGATATTCCGCTATCGAACCCGAAAACACTAAGTTTTCCTTTGAAAGAACGATAATTTGATCACAGTGTCGCTCAACTTGTGTCAGATCATGGGTTGCAACAATCATGGTTTTCTGGCCCTTTTTTCGTTTTAACAATCGCCACGTCGTCTCAACTATATTTGGATCGAGATGATTGGTGGGCTCATCGAGTAGTGTAATGGGGCCGGTCTGCAGGAGTGCTCTGGCTAGAAAAATTTTTTGCCGCTCTCCTGAGCTTAAGTCCTGAAGTCGCTTTTTTAAAAATTTATGTAGACTTAAATCGGTCACGATGTTCTCAAAAACTGAATGGTCATCTCCCAACATCTGACCAAAAAGGCCTAAGCGGGGTAGAAAGGCAAGCTTGAGGTAAGCTTCCGTTTCTTGAAGGGGTTCAAAAAAAGTTTCTTGGGGCAAATAAGAAAAATAACGAGACAGTTTTTTTGCACTCCAAGATTCTACGGAGTCTTTCTCCCCCCATACGAATATTTCTCCCGACTGATAAGTTCTATCTCCCATCAAAGCACGCAGGAGACTCGTTTTTCCACTTCCGTTGGGACCAATAATGGCTATGAGTTCTCCTGATTTTATATTGATATGCCAAGCTTCTCGATTCACGGGTGCCTGCTTCGAGTATCCAACCACAAGATTGTTTATGCTAATTCCCGATTGGATCGTCATGTTCTTTTCCAAAGAGTTAATAGAAAGAGGGGCCCGCCAATCAAAGTGGTGATGACTCCTATTGGAAATTCAACGGGGGGAATAAGAGCCCGAGAAATTCCATCAGCTATCGATAAAAAAATTGCCCCCACAAAAAAAGACTGAACAAACAAGCTACGCATGGAAGCCGGACGAAATAGAATTTTACAGAGTTGAGGCACTGCGAGCCCTACAAATCCAATTGTTCCGGAGAAGGAAACAGTAATGGCAACTACCAGGGAAGTGAAAAGTAAGTAACTGTTTCTAGCTAGTAGAGGGGAAACCCCCAGGGTCCTAGCTACTGAATCTCCCATTCTTAAGGCTTCTAAGGGACGAGAGAAGATCATTAAAATTATAGAAAAAAGAGAACTAGCGAAGAAAAAAATCAGTGCGTCCCTAAGCTCAAGCCAGGGGAGAAACCCAAAGAACCACTTCAGAGTTCCCCCTCCAACGCTCTGAGTTTGGAAGGAAAGAAGAAGGAACAAGAGCGAGGATAAAATAAAGTTTGCTCCCATACCAAACAAAATAACTCTATCCGAAGAAGCGAGCACACTTGTAGAAAAAGCCATGAGAACAAAAATGAGCAAAAGGGCACTTCCCAATCCTAAACTCACACTAAACAGTGTTCCCACTTGCTGATGAAAAAATGTTTCTGCACTAATAATTCCTAAAAGAACTGCTGAGGAAATCCCTAGAATATAGGGCTCACAGAGCGGATTTTTAAAAAGGCTTTGATAAGTACACCCGACGGTAGCTAACACCCCCCCCAGTGCTACTGTGATTAAAAGACGCGGGATTCGAAGCTCCCAGAAAATCCGATGGCTCAAAGTTCCCAACTTAAAAACATCTCTAGTCTGAAGAGGTTCGGCACCAAACCAGGGAACTCCCAATACGATTAAAATTAAAAAGAACAATAAGCTCGCTCTTTTTGAATTCATTTTTTCAACTCCTGAAGAATCTGCAGATCAGCGAGAGAAAGAAATGGAGTAAAGCTTGCTCGAGCAAATTTTTCTGCTGGCACGCCCACACACTGAACATGCCCCTGGGGCCACCACTTCTGACATTGTTTGTTCATGAAAAAAGAAGTTGCTTCATCATGTTCTAAATAGAAAACATGGGATGGATTTTGAGCCATGATCCACTCATCTGAAACTTTCAAGAAGTTCCTGCTCCAAACTCGAGGCAGGGTTCCTATTCCACCTAGCCCCTCTATTAAGCTGTACAAAAAAGTGTTTCGCCCAAATAGAATTGGGGGATCGCCCCAGGCTAGAGCAATAAAAGAAATGTTAGTTCTCTTTTTCTGGGCAATCTCCCAGTCAATCTCAGCTCGAATAAAATCAGAAGATTTCTTGCCAGAGCGATACCGATCTATCAGCAATTGAGCGTCTCTAAAAACATTCTCCACGGAATTTAATGACAGTTTTAAAGAAGAAATCCCAAGCGCTTGAAGCCGTAAATCAAGGGCTTGATTAAAAGACGAGTCATCCCATAAAACTAAAGTTGGTTCACACGCAAGAATCGATTCAATGTTTGGATTAAAGAGCTGCCCAACTCGACGAATGGGTTTTGCATCCGACGGATAAAGACTTTGTTCGGTGGTTCCGACTATCTTTTTTCCAAGATCTAACTGAAACAGAAGCTCCGTCAGTTGCGGGCTTGTAGAAACCCATCGGTCAGTCCCAGAAGCTTGCGGAAATGCAGAAAAGCCCATCACCGAAAACGCAAGCCCCACAAGGCTTAGGCAGAGTTGAACAAAAAAACGGGGCACTTTCATGTCAAAATTCCAGACAGTAAGGTGACTTAGTTTAACAAGAATTTCAATCTCTTACGGCCACAACCCAAAAAACACTAATGCGCCCCGCCAAAAAATCCGATAACTTGCTGAGTTCGTTGAGATAATGCTATAATTATAAAATCAGCCGTGAGAACTCAAACTTCCTAACCAGGGAGGTCTGATGGATCGGTTAAAACCTGCTACCGTTTCGGATGCTAGGGAGTTTTTTGCTTCCGAGTTGCGACTGACCATGAGTCATCATGGAGTGTCGGCAAACCCTTCGAGCTTTGAATATCTGGTCGAATTGCTAGTCCGATCTATTTCCTCCGATAACTTTTTCAAAGTTTCACCTTCAGGGCAGTATGAAAACACTTTGCTATTCGATCTCTACGTTCAATACACTCATGCACCTCGCGAGCAACAAATGGTGATTTTGCAAAGACTCGGAGATCTGTGTTTAGTTGTTTCCGGATATTTCGGTGAAAGCCTCCAAGCAAAGTTAGTTGATTTGGATTACTATTTCGGGATGGGCGGAACTGCTTACCAAGCGCTCTCAGAACTTGAAAGTAACAAAAAAACAAAAAAGGTTTACGAAGAGCTCTCAGGAAAATTTCAACCCTTCTCAAATGTCCTAGGCGAGATGAGCGAACGCAGTGGACTTCAATCAAACAAAGACATTTTAAGACTTTATGAACGGTGGATGGCCACAGGCAGCGATCGACTAAGAAAAATCTTAAGCGAACAGGGCATTCAACCGGTCATGCAACCTAAAGCAGTCAAACAGTAAAACCTGGAGGCTCATTGAAGTCTCTCATTGGCGAAATTGATGCAGCTCTTGGCTCACTTTACGATATTGATACGACTCTTAAATCAGCCGATTTCATCTCTGAGCAGGATCATCTAAAACAACCTGGTGCACTCCTGATTCGTAACAGAGAACCTCAATCAAATGATATTGAAGTGGCCATTGCTTTTAATTCCCAAGTAAAATCAGTTCTACACACCCTCAGCACCGATACTTTTTTATCTTGGGACTTGAATCAATCCAGAGCTTTTTCAGTCGCCGCGGAAGAAATAAGCCACTTTCGCTATTTCGTTTTTCACTCAGGAAAAGATCGTCAGGTGAGCCATTTGGAACTTGAGTTTCATGGCGAAATAGACAAATTCCTGATGTTTCACCTTCTCGCCCATAACTTTGATTTCGTTTTTACGAAACTTTTTGAAAATTTTTCAATTTCGCCGGTACTTAACGCCGAGGAACAAGAACGCTACCACACTGCGAATCAGCTAGCTCGAGAATTTATTTTGAAGAATAAGAATAACTTTAATACTCCCCAAAAGTTTCCGGACCTTCTGAAGGACCTGAGAGCCCTTTATAGGATGAGCCCTCAGGAAAAGTTCAGCTTGAAACATCGATTCTAACGATAGCAAGCAGTCGGATCAAAACTCCACACAAACTTCCATGTCGCACTAACAGAGATGGAATCCGGAATAATGGGAGCCCCTACTTCATCATTCAAAGGCGCCGACTTGGCTAATCCGAAGTATTCAGGTTCGCTAATTTGGGCAAGCTTCGCATTTTGAAGTTTACATTGATTGAGAAAGCCATTGAATTGCCCCAAAGCATCCATCCAAGCTTTTCCTTGGGCTTCCTTTTTCATTCCAGAATAGGTTTCAGGATATACAGCAAACGTGGGCTGTTCGAGCTCCGCGTAAGTCTGCTGCTTTTCAATGGAGCTCATTCCCTCATCACTGGCCAACGCTTCAAGAAATTTTTCCTGAATAGCTGCAACAGAGGCAATATCTTCCGTTTGCAACGTAAGCACATTGCTTGTTCGCCATTTGCGCTCGCACAGAATTTTGGATTGTCCATCATCATCCGAAGTATATTCAGTTTGACGGATCGTGTGCCCCCCGCTTGCAATCAGTTTATCTTTCTCAGTCCGAACATAGGTCTTCATCACTGAGAGAATCTTCTTTGCTAAACCAGCATTTTCTTCCTGCGCAACCATTGGTTTGTCGTAACAAAGAGAGGTCACTCTCACTTGCATTTCAACAAACTCCGGTGCTTTTTCTACCAAGCCTCGACCCACAATTTCCACTTTTCCGTCAAGTGAAAATGCCGCACGTCCAACCAAAGCAAGACCTATTACAAAAGATATTTTTTTCATTGAGTTCTCCTTAAGCAGCTTTTTCTTCTCTCTTTTCCTCAGCTCGACCCAGTAGCTTAGACCAAAAACCACTTTTTTCATCGGCAATGGTGATGGTTTTTCGCTTGGCCTCCGGTGCTTTGGGAACAGCAACCCGTAAAACCCCATCTTTATATACGGCTTCGATTTTTGATTGCTCAGTAAGACCGGGAAAGCTCATACTGCGAAAAAACTTTCCTTGATAGCGCTCTGAAACCTGTGGTTCTGTTTTTTTTGTGACACGTTCTTCTTTTCGACTTCCAGAAATAATCAAATTATCATCTGATACTTCCACATGAAGATTTTCTTTGGCCATTCCAGGTACATCGAGGCTCACAACGTAGTGTGAATCTGTCTCTTCTACATCGCAGGGAGGAATGTAATCCACAGCTGATTCTACTTCACTACTCCTGGGAGCAAAGACATCTTCTAAAAGCCTGTCAAACCGTCGTTGGATATTATTGAGATCGCGAAATGAAATTCTCGTATTCATAATTTTCTCCTTCTTGCGCGTCTGAATGCAGGCTTCATGCCGTGAGCTCTTTCGGCTATTTTCGGATTTCTAAAATGTGAATCTTTTCTTTTGAAAGGGATTAAATTGCAGTTTGCGCTGCTTAATTAAAAAAAGGAGGGAACAAACGAAAAATAAAGCATGCCTAAACCACACAAAAGAATTCCCAAGAATACGGCTCTCGGCGCCCTGGGAACGACTCCCACTTCGGCGGATTCAGAGGCTTTCATGTACAAATGGGCTACTACTTTTAGATAGTAAAACACCCCGATAAGGCTGCTTAAAACGGCCAACATCACCGCAACTGTTTGCCCCGACTGAAAAGCTTGGATCAAAACAAAATACTTAGCAAAGAACCCAGCGGTGGGGGGAATCCCAGCAGCAGACAAAAGAAAAAGAAGAAAACAAAATCCCAGTACGGGTCTTTGAAATCCAAGCCCATTTAACTTATCTAACTCTAAGCTCTTCTTGTGCGTTTCCACTAAAGCCAGAAGACCGAAAATCCCCAAAAACAAAAGACCGTAAATCCATAAATAGTATTGTAAACTTTCTATTGCTTGAGGGTTGCCACCCGAAGTTGCCACACCGAGAAATAAATACCCTGCATGAGAAATGCTGGAATAAGCAAAAAGTCGCTTTAGGTCTGTTTGGAGAAGAGCCGCTAAATTCCCCACAAAAATAGTAAAAACTGAGAAGTAGGAAAGCGGCGTTATCCACTCTTGTACTAGAGGAAGAAAAACTTGCCCGAAAACTCGTATCGCTAAACCAAACCCTGCAAGCTTAATGGCACTTCCCATAAAGCCAGTAATGGGAGTGGGGGCCCCTTGGTAAGCATCTGGCACCCAAAGATGATAGGGAGCCATCCCTACTTTAAATCCAATGGCCGCAACTAACAGCCCAAAAGCTGAAAGAGTAGCCAGTCCTGTAGGAGTCTGCGATTTAAATAATCCTGCAATCGCATTTAATTGCAAGGTTCCAAACTGGCCATAAAGAAGTGCAATGGCAAAAACCAAAAGCACTGTCGCGAATGAACCATAGAGAAAATATTTAAGGGCAGCTTCAGAGGAGCGAAGATCATTTTTTCTAAGGCCCACCAAAATATAAGTTGGAAGAGACATAAGTTCCAGCGCCATAAACAACATCAAAAGATTTCCTGCCGAAACTAAGAGCATCATTCCGGAACCCGCAAACAACAAGAGTGAAAAAATTTCAGTTTTTTCTTTAATCGACCCCAAGAACGATTCAACAAAAACAAGTGTCAGTAGTAGAAAAAAACTTATTGCGAGAAAAAGCGCTCCACTGAGCCTATCCAACTGATATGAGTTTTTAAATTCGTTTAGCCAGGGGGAAAGTTGAGTTGAATCTAGCGCGACTGATTGGGAAAGTGCCACGGGAACAAACAAAGAAACGAAGAGAATAGAAATGAGAGGACCAGATAATGCAATTAGTAGCTTAACTACTCTTCCCTTTTCTTCTCTGTAAATAGTTTCTAAGACGATCAAAAGAATCGCTGAAAGCATCAGACTTAATACAGGTGAAATAGGAACTAAAAACTCATTTATTATCATGCGGGATTCCCACTCTTCGCATAAGCCGACTCCGGTTTTTTCCAATAGTTCTCTAAAGTCGGCTTCATTTTGTTAATTAAGAACGAGGGGGCGAGCCCAATCCAAAACATGAAAACAGCAAGAACGAGAAGTGGAATGGTCTCTTTTATACTTAAGTCCTTCAGGGAACGATTTTCGTCTGAAGTGACGGGACCAAAGAGCGTCTTCTTAAGAAGCGTGAGTGTGTAAAGTGCCCCAAAAACAACTCCCAGAACCCCGATGCCTGCCCACCAAGGATTCATTTCAAAGGCGCCCAATAAAATTAACATCTCACCTACAAATCCATTTAATCCCGGCACAGCCATGCTCGAACAAGCAACCAGCACTAAAAAGAAGGAGTACCAGGGAAGAAGGCTGGCAAGCCCACCATAATCAGAGAAAAGTCGCGAGTGACGCTGTTCATATAAAAACCCAACCAGAAAAAACAATGCCCCAGTGCTCAACCCGTGATTGATATTTTGGATCACCGATCCGGTTAAACCATCTACGTTCTGAGTACAAATTCCTAATACCACAAGACCCAAATGACTTACCGAAGAGTACGCTACGAGCTTTTTCATATCTTTCTGCTGAAAAGCCACGAAAGCTCCATAAAGAACTCCCACCAAACTAAACGCCGCAATGAGAGGAGAAAACTGGACGAAACTATCTCCCCCAAAAGGAATAGAAAACCTCAAGAGACCATAAGTTCCCATTTTAAGAAGAATAGCGGCTAGAAGAATACTGCCTCCGGTTGGGGCTTGCACGTGAGCATCGGGTAACCAAGTATGTAAAGGAAAGAGCGGAACTTTAACTAGAAACGCTAAAGTAAATCCCCAAAAAACTAAATTTTGAACGCTCAATCCCCAAAGGATGGGTTCTTTGGAAAGAACCACTTTCAGAAGTTCTGAAATATCAGCACTCATGACACCCGTTTGAGTTTTATAGGAAATAAAGAGAGTCAAAACCGACAAAAGCATTAAGAGACTGCCTGCGAAAGTGAATAAAAAGAACTTTAAAGCAGCATAAATTCTCTCTTGGCTTCCCCAAACTCCAATCAACAAGATCATGGGAATAAGCATGGCTTCCCACAGTACATAGAAGAGGAAAAGATCCGTCGCAAGAAAAGTCCCCGTCATGAAAGAGCTTA
>JBJSXY010000149.1:0-2880 GCA_046086625.1 Pseudomonadota bacterium
CCCAACGGAAATATTACTTACAAAAAAGGCTTAAATTACGGGCAACAAACAGCGTGGATTTACAACTGCATGACTCCTGATTATCAAATTGATCTCACTTTGCCCAATTGCAGACTGCCTAGATAGTTTTTATAAACCATTCGCGGGGGCCTCGAAGCCGAGGCAGAGTTACTCCATCGGCGCGTCTTTTTCCAATCGCGATGACCATGGGGATCAGAGCATCACTGGGAAGGTGACAAAGCTTTTTTACTCTTTTGCTATCCATTCCTTCCATGGGGCATGTGTCAAATCCAAAAGCTCGAATGGCAAGCATGAAGTTTTCACAAGCAAGTGCGGTTGTTTTGGTTGCCCAAATTCCCATGTCATTCTTGGAAAAGGGTTCACGTGCTATCGGTTTTGAAAAACCTAGAAAGAGAAAAGCAATGCGTTTCAATAATCCAAATATTCCTAAGGGGCCCTGATTGTACATAAAGGGAGCAAGCTTTCGATAATAGAGCCAAGCAGCTTTTGGGATCCGAGTCCCTTGTTTTTCAGCTTCCTCCAATTGCAGTTTCATTTGTTCACAATTTCGTTTCCATGTTTTTGTTCGAGCGACGCACACAACGAGGTCTGCAGCGGTTGCAGCCGCCGCTTGTGAAAAACAAGCTTTAACCAGCTCTGCTTTTTTGTGAGGATCTCGAACCCAAATAAACTCCCAAGGCTGTAGATTAGATGAATTAGGGGCGAGTAAAGAAAGATCCAAAGCTCTTTCAATTACGGGAGCTGGAACAGGAGTTCCATCAAACAAACGAACGCTTCTTCGGGATTCAATAATCTCAATCAATGCGCGGGCTGAGTCGGTTAATTCCAGCATGAGTTCCTCCTCAAAGTGAGTTTAACAAGAACTGAAAAGCCAGTTTGTGAATGGGTTTTATTAATTTCAAATAAACTCTTCCCATAGTGTTATGAAGCTGTAATCGGGTAGACAAAACTACTTCATTAGACTCGCGGTAGATACTGACACCGATGTGGGAAGTGAACGGCGCATTTTCAAAAATCGCAACTTTATGGTCGGATCCCAAATCAATCCATGTAAATCTCTCAAAACTAATCGGGGAAAATCCAAAAGGGAGTAGCAGTCTATTTTTCAAACTAGAAGCGAGTTTTATCCATCGAGGCAGGCCATGAATCATACGTTCGATTAAATTCTGGCTAGTGAGTTGTGCACCTAGGTTGGGTAAAGTTCTTGAGAAAGCTTCCTCATAGTCCGCTTGAGGCATTGTCTTTCTAACCGGAGAATCCACTGGAAGTGGAATTTCATGAGCTTTTAGAGCGGGCATACTCTGTCTTTAAATTCCTCAGCCGCTCGAGTGATAAGCTTTAGGCGTTTAGGATCCATTTTTTTGAGTGAGCGAGCCATCATGCTGAGCCGTGGATTTTTTAAAAAAAAGGCTTCATGTTTCTCGATGAAGCCCCAGAAAAGACCATCAGCCACATCACACCAAGGTCCTTTCTTGAAATCACTCATTTTTAGAAGGTAGTTAGAACCACAAAAATAGGGCTTGGTACTAAAAATTCCACCATCAGAAAACAAAGCCATTCCATAGACGTTAGGCCCCATGACCCAATCAGAGGAATCCACAAACATCTCCATGAACCATCGATGAGCTTCTGGTGGCTCAACTTCACAAAGAAGCATGTAATTGCCTAAGACCATCAATCTCTCAATGTGATGTGCATAGCCTAATCGGGCTGTTTTCTTGATAGCAGCGTCAAGGGGCGGAAGCCCAGTCGTACCGTCATACCAAGCCGGGCTCAGGTTTCGTTTGTGATTCCAAAAATTCTTTACATCTTCTGTTCCACTGAAGTTTTGGTAAATGCCTCGAATAAATTCTCTCCATCCAATGATCTGCCGGATAAACCCTTCCAGAGAATTTAAGGGGATTTTATTCTGAACCTTTTTACTTGTTACTTTAGCAATAATGTCTTGAGGAGTGATAAGCCCTAAATTCAGAACAGGAGTTAAAACGGAGTGATAAACAAAATCTGAATCAGCCGTCATGGCATCTTCGTAGTCACCAAAAAAGGGCAATCGTTCATCAATAAATTGATCAAGCCCATTCAAGGCTTCTTCTCGCGAAGTGGGCAGCCAAAAATTTTCGGAAGCTCCCGGGTGATCAGAAAAAAATGAATCGACGAGTTTTTGCACTGATTTAAGATCAGAATTCGATTTGGGAAAAGAAAGAGGTGGAATTCCTTGGGTGTTCTTTAGTGGCTTTCTGTTTTCCGTATCAAAGCTCCACTTGCCTCCCAAAGGTTTTCCTTTTGAATCCGTAAGAATTTGAAGCCGTTTTCTCTGCGACTCATAAAAAGTCTTCATGAAAGGCTTTTTTGTCGACTTTAAATAACTCCCAAATTGTTCTCGGGAAGTTAAAAACATGGGGGATTGTTTGATTTCTAGGTGCAGCTTACGGGCTCGACAAAAATCAGCAATTCGAACTTCCATAAACTTATCTTCAATTTCGAAACAGATAAGCTGATTCACTTTTTCCTTAGCCACAAATTTGTCTAGTTTTTCTTCATAACTAAGGTCTTTGTTTTCAGGGCTTAATTTTACGTAATGAACATGACTACCTAGCTCTTGGAGCTCTGAAGCATAACGGCGCATGGAGGCTAGAAATAAAATAATCTTATGCTTGTGGTATTTAAAGTGAGTGCAGAGCCCCCGATCTTCAGCCATAAAAACTAAAGGTGGAACTGAATCTTTACGAAGATGATTTGGAAAAAGCTGGTTTCCTAAAATGAGCCAAGCGGATTTCATAAGAAGTACAGCATGCTAATGGAAAAGAGGTCATTAGGAAAGGCACCTGGTAGAATTAAATACAAAAAGGTTATGTTAAA
>JBJSXY010000150.1:0-5903 GCA_046086625.1 Pseudomonadota bacterium
GGAACAAGCGGTTATTCCGGTAGGTCCCCAGCTTCTGGGGCAGGTTGTAGATTCGATGTGTGTCTCTCTAGATACACAACAGCCACTCAATTTACGTGAACAGATTCCCCTTTATGGGTCTTATTTGAATCCAATGAAGCGTTCGATTATCCGGGAACCATTGGATTTAGGAATTAGAAGCGTGAACGCTTGTTTGAGTTGTGGTCGTGGGCAGAGAGCTGGAATTTTTGCAGGTTCTGGAGTGGGAAAGAGCGTTTTGTTGGGCATGATGGCTCGATATACCGCAGCCGATGTAGTGGTCGTGGGTCTCATCGGAGAGCGCGGAAAAGAAGTAAGAGAGTTTATCGAGCATGATCTAGGTGAAGAAGGCCGAAAAAAAAGTGTTATTGTCGTGGAAACAGCTGAAAAGTCCCCCATCCGAAGAGCTCGAGGCGCTTACGTTTCCACAGCGATCGCTGAATATTTTAGAAAGCAAGGAAAGCAAGTTCTCTTGTTGATGGATTCCTTAACTCGCTTTGCAATGGCCCAAAGAGAAATTGGAATGGCAGCGGGTGAGCCCCCTACCAGTAAGGGTTATACTCCCAGTGTTTTTTCGGGCATTTCGCGATTAGTTGAGAGAGCTGGAAATTTTGGTTCGGAAGGCAGTATTACGGGTCTCTACACTGTTTTGGTCGAAGGGGATGACTTGGAAGATCCTGTAGCTGATAGTGCTCGTTCGCTTTTGGATGGACACTTAGTTCTCTCCAGAAAAATAGCAAATAAGGGTCAATACCCAGCTATCGATGTTCTGCAAAGCGTAAGTCGGGTGATGGATCAAGTAACGGAAAAAAGTCACAGCCAAGGAGCTAGGCGATTAAAACAGATTCTCTCCCGGTATCAGGAAAATGAGGATGCCATCAATTTGGGATTATATACTCGGGGTAGCGATCTCTCGATTGATGAAGCGATTGAAAAAGAACCCCAGATTCGGGAATTTCTCATGCAGGCTAGAGATGAGCGAGCCTCATTCTATGAATCAAAAACGAAGCTAAATGAGCTCTTAAAATGAAGTTTAGATTTCGTTTGGAAAAAGCAGAGCATTTCTACTCGCAGAGAGAAGCCGCCAAAAAGCTTGAATTGGCAAACGTGTTGGCACAATTGGCGAAACTAAAAGGCGAACTCGATCAAATTGAACAGGAAAATCGAGAAGTCTTTAGTCAAAACAGCCAGATACAGACAGTGGCTGCTCCGTGGATCCAAATTAGAATGGAACGAGTTGAGGCGAACTTAGCTTCCATAAAACGGGTGGAAACGGACATGGAAACGGTTTTGAAACGACTTGAAGACATTAAGAACGAACTGACTGCCATTTCAAAGAGAAAAAAAGCTTTAGAGAAGGTTCGGGAAAAGAAGCTAGAGGAATTTAAGATTAAAAGAGCTCACACGGAACAAAAAAAGCTCGATGAGAATTATCAGATTCTGGAGTTGATTAAAGAATGATTAGGGCATGGCTCATAAACGAATGCTGTATTTTTGTGTTGGTGGGTCTTATCTCAAGCCAGTTCGGCATGGCTAGTGAAACGACATTAAGCAGCTTGGATCAGCGAGAAAAAAAGTTGCAGGAACGAGAACAAGCTCTTTTGGAGCAGCTTTCTCGTCACGAGAAAACCATTCAGGAACTCAGGGTAGCCGTAGAGAAAGAAAAAAACGCTAGTGAAGAACGTTTGAAAGCTCAAGAAATAAGTTGGAAAAAGAGAATCCTTGAGATGGAAAAGGAACTTAAAAGTAAAACAGAGGAACTGAACACTTCGAGAGAAAAGCAACTGACTAATTTTCTGGGGATTTACGAAAAAATGGAGCCCAAACAGGCAGCCAAAGTTCTTGAGAGTACCGATGCTAAATTAGCGACACAAATTATTACTCAAATGAAGGCCCAACGAGCTGCAGAGGTGCTTGCGAAAATGAGCCCTGAAAAAGCGCGTGTTATTACCGAAGCGGGTCTCATGAAACAAAAGAAAACAGTTTCTCAAAAGGTCAATGAAGTAACCGAGAATAGCCCGATAGCTCCCATCGGTGACACGGAAAAAAATTAAAGAAAGGAGGTGAAAACAATGATCAATCAAATTCATATGGGACGTATGAACCCTTCCTCTTTTTCGATGATCAATGGCGACTCGTTGGGAATGTCTGAGACAGGAGAGTTCGACTTTTTAAACTATCTCTTGGGCCTCCAGACAGACACTGCAGTCGCAGACATGGAAATGGAAGGTACGGTATTGAACCAGATGACTGGTTCAAAAGACCTCACGGAGTCTGATCAAGCTCTTCTAGAAGTATTTGATAAAAAGGATCCCACAAAGAATCCCCTGCTCACAATGCAGGCGTTTTCTGGAAATCCTTTGATGGCCCCTCAGCAGCCTCAAGCAGAGGCGTCTTTTCCATTGGAAGGAAGAGGCCAAGCTGAATGGGCATCGGTTCAAGACCTCAAGAGTCATCAGAATTCAAAGTCGAAACCAGAGGTTGGTTTCCATGAATTGGAAGATCCTCTTGCAAAAGTGGCTTTTGAAGCTGCTATGAAAACTCGGATTCAATCCGCTGAAATGCAAGATGGAATGAGTTCCAAAATGGTCCAACCAGGCGCGCTCCAACAGCGAGGAAAACAAGTTCAAGCTTTTAACTTTTTGAACAAAGAAATGCCTCGCGGTTTTGAGACTGCCCAAACCATGGAAGAAGTTCCTTTGGAAAAGTCTGGATTCGATTCTCTTCCGCTTGAGGGTGTTGAAAAGCCCAGAAAGAAATCTACGGAACCTCTAGAATTTGGGTTTTCTGATTCGAACATAGATACTTCGAGTCGGTTGGAGTCAGTCCAGCCAAAAGAAGTTCAGAATCATCGAATCAGCCAGGTACCCATTCCAGAGGTCTTTCAAAAAGTGGAGTCGATGGTTCATCAAGGTGGCGGAAAAATGACTCTCATGCTGACTCCTCCAGAGTTAGGGCAAGTTGAGATTCACGTAAGCACCAAAGGCAAAAACGTCGAAGTTTCTGTGAAATCAGATAATGATTTTGCAAAAATGGCGATCGAAAGCCAAGTAGCAGACTTACAGCAATCTCTCCAGAGTCAAGACTTGAATCTTTCTAAATTAGAAGTTCATGTCAGCCGCGAGATGGATCCTTCATTTTTGGAGAACCAATACGCTGGATTTTCTAGACAGGGTGATTTCAATCAGCAATCGGACAACTATCGCCAAGAGGGTTTCGCAAGAAGCCCCTGGAAGATGGAGGCTACGGAGAGCAACAAGCCTGTCATTAACCCCAATCGAGCCACTGCTCGTTGGACAGACAGTCGAGTGGATATCCGTATCTAAAGGAACTCTATGAACGAACTCAATGCTGCTTTGCCAAGTAAGTTGACTGACATTCCTCAGGAAAGAGTCAAAGCCAAAAATACTTTGGGTAAGGACGATTTCCTGAAATTACTCATGGCACAACTCAACAATCAAGATCCTTTAAAGCCGATGGAGCATCAGGAATTCTCCGCTCAGTTGGCCCAATTTGGGTCACTCGAGCAATTGCAGAATATCCACAAGGGGATTGAGAATCTCCAAGGGGGTATGGGCAATGAATCCAAGCTCTCTGCTTTGGGAATGATTGGTAAAACGATTACTGCCAATGGGAATGAAGTAGATTTAATGGAGGGCCAGTCTGTGAATTTATCTTTCAGTAAGAAAGATGGAGTCACACCGGTCAAAGCACAAATTTACTCCGATCAAGGAAAGCTCGTTCGAGAGTTAGAGATGAACGCTAAAGCTTCCGAAGCTGGACTTACCTGGGATGGAAAAGATCAGGAAGGACAAGGACTGCCTTCAGGAAAATACACGTTTAGAGTGCAGGGGGTGAACCCGTCAGGGCAAGCCGAAGAATTGGGAGCCAAGCTCTCTGGACGTGTAACGGCAGTGGAAATGAATGGGAATAATCCAATTCTCGTTGTTCAAACTTCTTCGGGAACTGCCAAACTAGAATTGGCGAAAGTTAATTCAGTAGCGCAGGAGGCTTCTGTTCCAGTAGCTAAAGAACAGACTGTTAAGTCTCCAGTGAAGGAACCTGCGATCATTCCCAATGCAATGGTTCCTGAAATGAAAGTTTCAGATCAGGCTTTACCTGAAGCTGAAGCTCAGACCGAAGCTGAAGGACCAGAATTGGAAACGCAATGGCGAGGGTTTCCTCCCTTTGCATCCTTTGAAAGTCTAAGACCATGAGTATTCAAGATCTGTACAGAGCGGGGAGTGCTTCGATCACTCCATCAGGACCGGGCAGCCTAGGAGAGCGGCCGAGTATTGGCAAAGCTAACCAAAGCTCCAATCCTGAAGAGTTTCAAAAAATTCTCCGCCAAGAAGAAAGTAAAGTCAGCATGTCGCAACACGCGGAAACACGCATTCGTTCTCGTGAAATTCCGTGGAGTCCGGCATTGGAAAAACGTGTGATGGGTGGCATTGAAGCCCTTGAAGCCAAAGGGAGCCGGGAAGCGCTGATCCTGGCGGATGATGTCGCTTTTATCGCCAATATCCGTTCTAAAACCATTGTGACGGCGATGGATAGAACGCAATTGAAAGAACGAGTTTTTACCAACATTGACAGTGCCGTTTTAGTCTAATCGATTGGGGCTGCCACCTCAGTCGCAAACAAAAACTACCAAAGCTGGCCCATGTTTTCGGTGAAACCCACCTAAAACGGAAGCTTTGGATTTCCTAGGAGAATAACATGGGTGTTGTATCATCAATGAGTACTGCTATCTCTGGGCTTGAAGCGAATGGTCAAGCTCTCGGAGTAATCACCGATAACATCGTTAACGCCAACACAACGGGATTTAAAGCATCTCGTTCAGAATTCCAAAACATACTTGCTGAAACAAGTGGAAGTGGAATTCAGGTCGGCCGCGGAGCCGGTTTAGCTGGCGTCACCAATATTCTGAGCCAAGGCTCAGTTACGCATACAGATAGACCCACCGATCTCGCTATCAGTGGGAATGGAATGTTCATTCTTAAGGGCGATGCTACTGGGCAGACCTACACTCGAGACGGAAGTTTTCGCTTCGATAAAGATGGTTGGCTTGTGAATTTGAATGGCTACCGAGTTCAAGCTTATGAAGCCACTCCAACAGGGGCCATTTCAGGAAAGCTTACAGACATTCGAATTCCCTATAACACTATCGCTGCTAAGCAGAGTGAAAATATTCAGCTTCATGTGAATCTCGACGCTCGGGCGCCAATTGGAGGCCCTATTGATCTCACAAAGCCTGAAGAGACTTCTCAGTTTAACACGGGAATTCAAGTGTTCGACTCTGTTGGTAATGCTCGTCCTCTGACGATGTATTACAACAAAACTGCTGAGAACGTTTGGGAGTTTCACGCGATGACAGACGGTGGAAACCTCTCAGATGGTGTTCCCGGAGAACAGAGTGTGGTTGTTCAAGGAACTCTTTCCTTTGATCAAAATGGTCGTTTGGAAAGCGTTCAACAAAATATCGTGAACACCAATTTCCAGGGAGCTGTTCCAGACCAGAATCTTCAATTCAGTTTTGGAGATCCATTAGAGCAACTGGGATCCGGCGAAAAGGGAACGACCCAATACGGTTCTAAAAGCGCTATGTTCCGGAATGTTCAGGACGGTTGGGCTTCTGGAGTGCTGACAGATACTAGTATCGACGCGGATGGAATGGTCCAGGGTATTTACACAAATGGACAGAACCGGATGCTGGGACAATTAGGTGTGGCTCGTTTCGAAGCAACTGAGCGGCTATCTAAAATGGGAGACAATCAATTCCGAGAAAGCGTTCTTTCGGGACAACCTCTCATTGGAAAGCCAAATACAAACGGACGCGGAATCATTATGACGAAAAGTCTTGAGCAATCGAATGTCGATTTAGC
>JBJSXY010000151.1:0-2514 GCA_046086625.1 Pseudomonadota bacterium
GCCACGCTGGGATTTAAACACCGTTGTTCCAACCGACATGTTTCCCATCATTCTCGATCCGGGGCAAGCTTTCGGAACTGGACTTCATCCCACCACTAAGCTCAGTATGAAGCTCATTGAGGACTTGGCGGGTCTGTATCCCGTTCTGAACTCAGTAGAGTTATTGGACGTTGGGACAGGGACGGGTATCTTAGCCATTGCAGCCCATCATCTTGGGTTTGGAGCTATTACTGCAATTGATAATGATGAGGATGCGGTCCGAGTGGCTCGAGAAAATATTGTCATCAATGGTGCTGAAAAAATAGAGGTTTCCGGTGAATCGATTTCCGAGCTAACGCATCCATTTGATCTCATCGTGTCCAATATTCTACTTGAGACTCACTTGCTTCTCGCCAGAGACTATCAACGCCTTCTGAAGTCGGGAGGACTCTTAATTTTGTCAGGTTTGCTTGGGGGGCAGCTCTTGCAAATTGAGTCTGTTTTAGTTTCTCTGGGGTTTGTACCCCAGCAGAAATATTTGTATCAGGATTGGGCTGCTGCGAGCTATTGTCTCAGAATTCAGTCATGAAATCTGTTATGCCTTCTGAATTAAAAAAGTGTCAGGCCCTTCTTGAGGAACTTCAAATTAAAAGCCAACAAAAACACTTGATCTTTTGGCCAAAAATCAATCCCGAGCTTCAATCCTGGAACGAATCTGCCAGCGGCTATATTCATTCTTTTGATTTAGTGGAAAAATACCAAGACGCTCAAACAGATAGTCCCGAAGCATTTCTCTATTCCAATTCAGTCGAGAGCTGCAATGAATTTTGTCGGCAGTATTCGGGAGTGTTGAGAAAGCACGAGGTGATGGGCATTGGGTTCGTGCTTTTCTTTTTAGGCTTATTCGTTGGATTCATGAAGTTCTTTCTGCGCGGGAAAAAACAGGGGCTTATTTGCCTGAGCTTTGTAATGATTTGCCTCACGGGAAAAGGGGTCCAAGCTAAATCGGACCAAACGCTTCGAGTCTATGCTTATGATGCTTTAACGGGACGCAATAGTTTTGGGGAATACCTTTCCAATAAGTTTTTTGAAAAACAGGGTGTAAAAGTTCAGTTCATCTCTTTCGGAACCGCAGGAGAGGCGCTCAATCAAATTCTTCTAGAAGGTTCAAAAACAAAAGCTGACCTCTTGATGGGGATTGATGAAGTTATTTTTCGTAAAGTTGAAAAACAAGGCTTGTTTCAAAAACTAGATCCAACTGTCTTTAAAAACCTGGAACCCTCTCTGAAAAAAGAGCCCTTTGGGGCCTTTGCGCCCTTTGACTATGGCTTTTTGGCCTTCGTATTTGATGAGTCGAGAACTTCTGTGCCTCCGAAAATATCTTTAGAAGCTTTTCCGGAATTTCTCAAAGACAAACAAAAAGTGATAATACAAGATCCTCGAACTTCTTCTCTGGGACTAGAATTTTTAGTTTGGACTTTCGAAAAACTTGGAGACGGTTCGAAGCGTTTCTGGGCCTCTTTAGCACCCCATATTTTAACTGTCTCTCCGGGATGGTCGGGTGCTTACGAATTGTTTTTAAGGAAACAAGCCGATTTAGTCATGTCCTATACGACTAGTCCTGCTTATCACAGAATGAGAGAAAAGAAACAGTCCATCAAGCCCTTGGTTTTCGAGGATGGGCATTTTAAGCAAGTAGAGGGAATTTGCCTGTTGAATTCAAGTGCCCGGAAAGATATCGCATTAAAATTCATCCAATTTGTTCTCAGCGAGGAGGCCCAAACCGAATTGCCCACCTTTCAATGGATGTACCCCGCTAGACTCAGGATCCCCCTACCTTTGGAATTTCGTGAGATTCCAGTTCCAAAACAAATCGTCTTGGATTGGGAAAGAGTAACAACAAAAAAGGATCAGTGGGTTCAAGATTGGGCATTGATTCTCAGCCAAAACCCAAAATGAATTATCTTTTTCTGACACCTGCACTTCTTTTCTCGGTGAACCTCTTTTTGATTCCCATGGCTTATTTAGTGGTATTGGGATTTCAGGGCTTATCCCATTCCATTTTTCAAGATCCTTATTTGCTTTATGTCATTTGGTTTACCTATTGGCAGGCTTTGTTAAGTGCCTCTCTGAGTCTGGCGTTTGGACTACTCATTGCTTTTCTCATTAGAGAATGGGAGGTTTTTGGGGGTCGGCTTTTGTGGAAATTTGGACTCCTTTGCTCTTCTTTACCTCCTATTATCGTAGCACTTGGGATTCTGGGAGCTTGGACTAATAAAACTAACGTGTTTGGCTGGAAGGGACTTTTGTTGGGCCACGTTTTTTTGAATGTTGCCATTCCCTTGAGACTTATCGGAAACGCACTTTCGGAACGAGAGCGAAACTCGGAGCTGACGGCACTTTCCTTGGGGTATTCGCGTTGGAGTGTGTTTTGTAAAATTACTCTGCGCTCCGTTCGGCAGAGCATCGCTTCATCTTGGATATTAGCTTTTCTATACAGCTCAACGAGTTTGTTTATTGTTTTGTTTTTAGGGG
>JBJSXY010000152.1:0-7368 GCA_046086625.1 Pseudomonadota bacterium
CCAGAGGAGGCTGCTAAAAAAGCTAAGGCTGAACTGAAAAAGCTAAAAATGATGTCTCCCATGTCAGCTGAGGCCACTGTAGTTCGAAATTACCTCGATTGGCTAATTCAAATTCCGTGGCATGAAAAAACTGAAGAAAAAATTGATGTCAATCAAGCCGAGGCAGTTCTAGATGAAGATCATTTCGGACTCAACAAAGTAAAAGAGCGAATTTCAGAGCATTTGGCGGTGCAGAGCTTGGTTGGAAAAACACAAGGTCCCATCATTTGTTTAGTAGGTCCCCCCGGAGTGGGAAAAACATCCTTGGCCCGTTCCATTGCTAAGTCGATTGGCAGAAATTTTGTGAAAATAGCTTTGGGCGGAGTTCGGGATGAAGCTGAAATTCGCGGTCATCGACGAACCTACATCGGTGCTCTTCCAGGAAAAATGATACAGGCGATGAAGAAAGCTGAGACGATTAATCCAGTGATTCTTCTCGATGAGATCGATAAAATGAGTACTGATTTTCGAGGAGATCCTAGCAGTGCCCTTTTAGAAGTTTTGGATCCAGAACAAAATAAGTTCTTTGCAGATCATTATCTTGAAGTGGAATACGATCTGTCTCATGCGATGTTTATTACCACCGCGAATAGTCAGCACACTATTCCCTGGGCTCTTTTGGATCGCCTTGAAGTGATCAACTTGTCTGGATATACCGAAGAGGAAAAGATTGAGATCGCTAAGAGGCATTTAGTTCCAAAACTGATCAGCAGACATGGCCTAGATGGAATCAAATTGGACTTCCAGGAAAGCGCCGTTGTCGAAATTCTTCGTCATTACACAAAAGAAGCTGGGGTGCGAAACCTTGAGAGGGAGATCTCAGCTATTTGTCGAAAAATCGCCCGAGAACTAAGCAAGTCCAAGGATAAACCCACAAAAGTTACGGTGAATCCGGCAAAAGTCCAATCTCTCCTTGGTCCCCAGAAATATAGTTATCAAAAAACTGAATCTGCGTCAGAGGTTGGTCTATGTAATGGACTCGCCTACACTGAAACGGGCGGTGACATGTTGACTATCGAAGTTCTGCAAATGCCCGGAAAAGGAAAGCTATTGGTTACTGGAAAACTGGGAGACGTGATGCAGGAGTCTGCTCAAGCAGCCATGAGCTATGTTCGCTCACGTGCAAAGCTTTTAGGACTTGACCCAGAATTTTATCAAAAAATTGATCTTCACATCCATGTGCCCGAAGGGGCGATACCCAAAGACGGACCGTCCGCTGGGATCACCATGGCAACTGCTCTAGTGAGTTCTCTCACTAGTAAACCGGTGAGCAAAGATGTTGCCATGACGGGCGAAATAACGCTTCGTGGGCGCGTCCTGCCGATTGGTGGACTCAAAGAAAAAATCTTTGCTGCTTATCGTGGAGGTGTGAAAAAAATTATTGTCCCCAAGGAAAACGAGAAAGATCTGCGAGATGTTCCGAAGAATATTTTAAAAAACATTCAGGTGGTCTGTGTGGATCACATGGATAAAGTTCTTCAGGAAGCTTTAGTCACTGACTCTGTTTTTCAGGACAGTACTTTAACGGCTTCCACTGAAGCACTCACTCCGGATCAGGGACATATTGTTCCAGCGCCTAGCGCCTCTTCCCATTAAACTCCGCCTTTTTGTGGGGGCTGGGTCAATCACCGTATTCTCATGGAATACACTTAAACCATAAATTTCAATTGCTTACGAGTTGATTTGTTGCGTCAAGTCGGGTAAGATTAAAACAGTTGATCAATAGTTAGTTCTTTGAAGAACTTATAGACAATCAACGGGGAGGACTTATGAAAACCTGCTCAGTTTGTAAAAAGTCGAGTTCAACTATTCTGATGAATAATCGGTTTGTTTGCTTTGGTTGTGATGAACTATTGTTTGATATTGAAATCGAAAGCGATGAAGCGGAAGTGGTTCGAGTGACTACCTCTGACCGCCCAGTAACGCGGTCAGAAGCACAAGTCACTAAACCCACGGGTCAGAAGTAGTTAGGCTCGAACCATCGTTTTCAAATCGCTGACTCGATCCAACTTTTCCCAAGTAAACCCTTTGGGAGAAGTTCTGCCAAAGTGACCGTAGGCGGCCGTCTCTTCATAAATGGGTCGAAGAAGATCCAGCGTTTTAATAATTTCTGATGGTTTAAACCCAAACAATTCTCTAACGGCTCCAGTCACTTTCTCCAAAGGAACTGTCGCAGTACCATAATCTTCAATCATGAGAGATACGGGTTCGGCCACGCCAATAGCATATGCAATCTGAACCAAACACCGTTTCATCAGACCTGCAGCCACCAGATTTTTAGCGACGTATCGACCCATATAGGATGCGGACCGATCAACTTTGGAAGGATCTTTTCCCGAGAAGGCACCGCCTCCGTGTGCCCCATGACCCCCATAAGTGTCTACGATAATTTTTCTTCCGGTCAAACCACAATCACCCATGGGACCACCAATTACAAATCTGCCAGTGGGATTGATAAAAAACTTAGTTTTAGAATCAATGAAATTAGAAGGAATGACTTTTTGAATGACTTCTTCCATTAAGGCATTTTTCAGTTCCTCGTAAGAGACATCGGGGCTATGTTGGGTGGACAATACAATTCCGTCTACTCGTTTGGGTAGACCGTTCTCATATTGAACGGTAACTTGAGATTTTCCATCGGGACGAAGAAATCCAAGCGAGCCCTCTTTTCGACATTCGGCCAGGCGTCGAGTGAGACGATGAGCAAAAGCGATCGTGGCTGGCATGAATTCAGGAGTTTCATCACAGGCGTAGCCAAACATTAAACCCTGATCGCCCGCTCCCTGTTCTTTAAAGAGACCTTGACCCTCTGTAACTCCTTGAGAAATATCTGGCGATTGTTTCCCCACGGCCGTCAAAACTGCACAGGTGTTATAATCAAAGCCCACTTCATCAGAGTTATACCCAATTTTCTTAATCGTTTTCCTGGCAATGTCTGTCATGTCGACTATGGCAGAAGTGGTAATTTCTCCTGAAATAAAGGCAAGACCTGTAGTCACCAAGGTTTCGCAGGCAACTCTTGCTTTGGGATCCTGAGTGAGAATGCTGTCTAAAACCGCATCTGAAATTTGATCGGCTACATTGTCGGGATGACCCTCTGTAACCGATTCGGACGAAAAAAGGCAGTTTGTAAGTTTCATGGAAGCACCCCGTCTTTTAAAAAGCCCTAGAGTGCTGCCAGCCTATAAAAATGTCAAATAGGCTTATCTTCTTCGAAATCTGCTGGAGGCGTCTTCAGTTTCTTCGCCGTCACTATTGTTGTTTGATGATGAAGCTCCTCGCATTTTAAGGCGTTTTTTTCTAGCGGCTAAGGCCAATAAAAGAACGATGACAGCTGCGCCAATTAAAATAGCAATTGAGTTTTGTTCCACCAATTGATTCCAGTTCATAGTCGGAGCTGATTGCTCTGCTGCGGTTCCAGTGTTTTCTGCCTCTTCCTCCGAAGCTGATGGGGCCACCGCTGCCGAAGGCGGAGGTATCACGGGTGTTGGAGCCGGCTCAATCACTTGCGGAGGCTCTGGGATTTTCTTCTCAATGACCGGTGCCGGCGCTGAGGGTTTGGCTAAGACCGGTTCCAGCTTTTCTTCACGTCGAGCTAATCTCTGCTCCGTGGGGGCGGGGGATTCTTGCATTGCTTCGAACAGGTTTGCTGGGTAAACCGCCAGAGTGTGACCGACTTCGAGTGAGTTGGGCGTTTTTAATCCATTGAGAACGGCAATTTCTTTCCAACTTCGAACGCTGCCTAGTTTTTTATGGGCAATTCGAGTTAACCAATCCCCGCTTTTTATTTGGTATTCTTCAGGTTGAATATTTCGTTCCTGATAAAAAGAGCTTATTTTTCCGTCTTTTGGATCGAGAGGAGACGAATAAAGAATGATCTGACCGGGCGACCAAACTTTTCCATTCCACCGAATTAATTTCTTTGCAAAAGCAGGGTTTGCGTAGACCAGTCGTGAAACTTTCTTGGGGGTGTCCCCTTTTCTCACGAAATAAAAACGGTTTAGTTTTGATCCGTGGCGACTCACAACTTTTCGGGGAGGTCTGGGAGTAACAAGAGCGTGCACTTTTCGAGCGCGTTCTTGTGGTGCTTCCTCCATTTGGACTTCTGGATTCTCAATGATGGGCTCTGGTTGAGCAGCCGGCGTTTCAACTTGAGCGACTTCTTCCCCCTTTGCCTCCTCTTTTTCCTGCGTAAGGGGGTTAACTACTTGTTGTGCTTCATCCGGTTTTGGAGCTTCAGCGGCTTGAGGGGCTTCAGCGGCTTGAGGGGCTTCAGCTAGTTGTTCTTTTTTGAGTGAATCCTCGGCGAGCTCGTTCTTTTCTGGGGCCTGAGCTTCGGGTTGTTCATCCCATACTTGATCTTCACTGGTTTGTGAGCCAGCTGCTTCCTCAAAGGCAAAATCATCTTCCTCTTTGTAGCGATTTTGGTGCGCGCAAGACAGGAACCAAACCATTCCAGCCAGAATAAGTGTTGTGATAGAAGGCAAAAAATAATCGCGATTTTTCATAATTTAATAGCCACCATCAGGGGGGCTCCTCTGAGAGTCGTATCGGAACTATTCTACAACTTCCTTAGGCTAACACTCGCAAGAGTTTGATTTTTGAGTTAAAGTTTTGTCGCCATGCAAAAAGAAAAATTAAAAGTCGTTCCATTGGGTGGGTTAGGCGAAATTGGGATGAATGCCATGGTTTTTGAGACGCAAAGCGACATGGTTCTCATCGATTGCGGGCTTCAGTTTCCAGATTCAAGTTATCCTGGTGTAGAAGTTCTAGTTCCCGATCTCTCTTATGTTTTAGAACGCCTGGACAAACTCAAAGGAATTATTGTGACTCATGGTCATGATGACCACATCGGAGCTATTCCCTTTTTGCTTAGAGAAAAAGATTTGGACATCTATTCAACTCCATTTCCTAGGGGTCTTATTGAACAAAAACTAACCGAGTTTTCGGGAGTAAAAGAAGCAAGATTTCATCCGATTGAACCACGAAAAAAATTCTCGGTCGGCTGTTTTGTCTTCGATCCCATTTCCGTTCAACACTCGATCATAGAAGCTCTAGCATTCGCCATTGAGACACCTGTTGGCGTCGTGATTCATTCGGGCGATTTCAAGCATGACCCCAAAGAGGCGTCCAGAGGGGAGATCACATTCCAGGCCTTTCATGAATATGGTGATCGGGGGGTACTCCTCTTGTTGTCAGATAGTACTAATGCCGAGCGCGAAGGCCATACATTGTCTGAAATGGATATTGAAAAATCTTTCGAAAACATTTTAAGCAAGCAAACGGGGCGACTCATCATCGCGCTTTTCGCATCAAATATTCGCAGGGTTGAAAGGATTTTAGCACTAGCCAAAAAACAAGGAAAAAAAGTTGCGTTTATGGGCAGGAGCATGCACAGCTACACGCGAATTGCCTTTGAACAAAGCTCGCTCAACATCCCTGATGACACATTGATACCAATAGAAAACATCGGTAAATATCGAGATGAACAAATTATTGTTTTGAGCACAGGAAGTCAGGCCGAACCACGTTCCGCGCTCGTTCGAGTTGCTGATGGAATTCATAAAGATTTTGAAATCCAAAAATCAGATACGGTAGTGATGTCGAGTCGGTTTATTCCAGGAAATGAGCGCGCCATTACACGCATGATTGATAATCTTTATCGCTCTGGGGCTGACGTGCTTTACGAATCGGTCCATCAAATCCACGTTTCGGGGCATGGATTCCAAGAAGAATTGATGATGATGTTAAAAGCGGCCCGGCCTAAATTTTTTATCCCCATTCACGGCGAATTTCGACACCTTTCAAAACACGCCAAATTAGCTATTCGCTCCGGTGTTAAAGAAGAGAATGTAAAGGTGATTGAAGATGGTCAAGTGGTTGAGGTGACCTCTGAGGAAATAAAACTCAGTGAGAAAATTGAAATTACAAAGTTGCCCGCGGTGGAAAATCTCTATGTGGATGGAAGCCCTGAGGCGCTCAAACAAAAACACGCGTTGGCAAAAGCGGGGATTGTATTTGTAGCGCTATTTCGAAACCCGAAAACCCACCAACTTTTGAGTGAACCCATTGTGTGTGCCCAGGGACTTCTTCTTTACCACGGGACTGATGAACAGGAAGTTTTGGCTGGCGCCAAGAAAAAGCTTAGTGCAGTAAATTCTGAATATGGGGATCGAGAAGATTTTGAAGAAATTGTGAAGCTCGAAGTTCGAAGATATTTTCGTCGGCACGCAAGTTATAAGCCCGTAGTGATGTCCATCATCGTACCCTAAAACGCCACACGCAAAAGAAACTAAGGCTGATTTACCTCTCGGTCGATAAGAGAATCAGAGTAAGGAGTATCATGGGCGAGCCGGCTATTAAGCAAAAATCAACCATTTCACGATTTTTCGAAGTGCGATTACAGTCGATAGTGACTGATGTTCCTTTAATCTTCGATCTTTTCTTGCTGGTAAATGGAAATCCGATTTTGTTTCGAAAACAGAAAGATGTTTTGAGTGGTCAGCGTCTACAATCATTATTGGCTCACGGAGGACAAAGATTTTTGGTTCTTGAAGAACAAAGGCTCCTCTATGTTCGGTCACTAAAAGAAATGGTGAACAACCCAGAAACATCCAAAGAGACCAAAAGCCGTTACATAAAAGAGTCAGCCTTTCTACACGTAAACGATCTTTTTGAAAAAGAAAGTGTAGCCGAGACAGTGAAGGGCGCTGAAATTTTAGTATCAGAAATGGTGGATTTTGTGAGTGAAGATGTCAGCGCCGTCGCCAATCTCATGCAACTTTCAAAGCACGATTACTATACTTACAACCATTGTGTCGATGTTGCTGTCTACACGATTTCACTCGCTAAGCAACTTTACGGGTCTGACCGAGAAAAGCTTATCCAGGCAGGTCTTGGGGGTTTGCTCCATGATATAGGCAAGAGAAAAATAGATACCGCCTTGATAAACAAAGAATCGAAACTGAGTCAGGAAGAGTGGCAGGAAATAAAAAGGCACCCTGAGTATGGCCAAGCCATCTTATTGGATGTCGAAAACGTACCCGAAGACGCTAAAAGAGCAGTGTATGAGCATCATGAAAACCATGATGGCACAGGATATCCAAACAAAAAGCGCGGTGATCAAGTTTGCGAGCTTTCAAAAATTGTCGCCATTGCAGATGTGTTTGATGCCCTTACGACGGAGCGCTCCTATCACAAGGCGATTTCGCCCTCTGAGGCCTTAGATAAAATGTTTGGAATGCAACCTGGAAAATTTGATCCCGAACTTTTCGAGGCGTTCAACAAAAAATTCGACAAGAAAACCAACTTGAAATTACTGAGTGATTT
>JBJSXY010000153.1:0-3629 GCA_046086625.1 Pseudomonadota bacterium
TGAAAGCCAGAGAAATCTGGGGACCCATGGCCCGATTGACCTTCATGATTGATTCCTGCCATTCGGGTTCTCTCATTGATCCATTGAGTAGTATGAAAACCATGGGTTTTTTAAATTCACCTCAGGTTCTTGCTCAAGAAATGGTGGATGAAATTGTTGATACTTTAGCTCCACAGCGCGATGAAAGCCCGCTTTACCGCTCTTTGTTTGCATTTGTTTCAGCTCAAGCTGATGAAACTTGTTTAGCTGGAAGCAAAGGTTCCGCATTCACAGTAGCTATGAAATCCGCTTGGAATAAAGCCATCGAGCAGAAGCTCACTGTAAAAGAATTTATTGATGAAACCGCAAAGGGCACTAAAGGCAGCCATCCCACTGCACGCTTAGTTCCCGCTCAGTTAGCAAATGAAGTTTTAGTTCCGTAAAATTGCCGGACTAGGACTCGAACCTAGACTCGCGGAGTCAGAGTCCGCTGTCCTACCATTAGACGATCCGGCATCAATGCCCTTAAGAGAATAATCCCTCTGTTTGTAAATGCTCCAGCTCGTTTTTCAGCTCTTCCGGAGAAACGCAAGCAGCACCCACCTGCCCCACCACGACTCCCGCAGC
Organism: Pseudomonadota bacterium; assembly: GCA_046086625.1. Classification (GTDB taxonomy): domain Bacteria; phylum Bdellovibrionota; class FAC87; order UBA2466; family UBA2466; genus RFNO01. The sequence continues at coordinate 607 of JBJSXY010000153.1, forward strand.
GGCATTCGCAACTCGCATACAATCCTCCAAAGGCTTACCCAACACTTTCATCAAAGATAAAACTGCAATCACGGTATCCCCAGCGCCTGTCACATCAAATACTTTGCGTGCGTAAGTCGGGATACGAGATAAATTCGGCTTGTTTTTCGATACAGCCACCATTCCCCAAGATCCACAAGTAATGATGGATTCCTCACAGTCGGTGGCTCTCAATATTTTTAGAGCCATTTTTTCAAGATGTTCTTTGGGAAACTCCTGAATTCGCGCTCCCAGATTTTTTTCTCCTGTTAGTGCTTCGGCTTCAGATAAATTAGGAGTAAGCAGCGTAACTCCCTGGTAGAGCTCCAATGGACTCAAGCGACTTGGATCCACGAAAACAGGTTTCTTTTTGGCTTTAGCTTCTTTAATAAAAGTTAGCGTGTCTAAATTCCACAAGCCTTTTCCATAGTCCTGAATGATTACGCCGTCTGCTTTTGGCAGTTCATCGCAAATTCGTTCGACAAGCTGTTTCGATAACTGAGGCGATAAAGCATGGGAACGTTCGAAGTCTACACGAACCACATGCTGTTTTTGACAAATCACTCTCACTTTTCTCAAAGTGGGTCGGGAAGAGTCTTTCAAGGCTTGGAACTGATTAATTTTAGCATCTTGGACCATTCGAGCGAGCGTCTTGGAATCGTCATCTTCTCCACAAACGGTTAACAGAGTCGTTTTAACTCCCAGAGATGCTAAGTTTTGAGCGACATTCGCCGAAAGTCCCAGCTTATGATCCACAGATTGAACTTCCACCACCGGAACAGGTGCTTCAGGGCTGATGCGGTGAGTGTCGCCCCAAATGTACTCATCGATACCTACTTCTCCCACGACAAGAAGATGGGCCGAAGAAAACTCTTTAAAGAATTCAAAATCCATCACTTCAAGTTAAACCATCAAGTTCTTTTAAAATCAATGAAGCCCAATCTATTTTTTCCATACAGTTAAACTCTGGGCAAATGCTTCCTAAACACGACCTTTTACCCGGACAACTTACTTGGGGATAAAGAATAATGGCTTTTTGCTCTCCCCCCCAAGGTCCCCAGCGACTAGGATGATGAGCTTGAACTGGAGAATAGATGCCGATGACAGGAACCCCCACCAAATGAGCTAAATGCAAAGGACCTGTACTTGGGGCGATCACCAAAAGACTTTTTCGAAATACTTCTTTTAGAACTGACAACTCAACACCCTCGATTTTCGTTAATCCAGGAATTTTTTCCTGTAAACAACTCCAAATCATTCGATCTTGAGCTGAAGGTCCCACCGAAACAAGGCATTTTGTTTTGGACATTACCATTTGAATGATCTGCTCATATTGAGCCGAAGAAAGATTTAAAGCGCTACCTGACATCCCCGGATGAATAACAACAAACTTATCTCCCGAGCTAATACCGAGCTGACGAAGTAAGGCGTCTGCGAGCTCAGATTCAGTTGGCTCAACAGGCAAATTTATTCGAGAGGCTGAAAGCTCTACCTGAATTCCCATTTTCATCAGAAATTCTCTTACTAACTCAATTGAATACGCTCCCTCATGGCTCGAACCATTCGACCGAATTTGTCTTTTTCCGGAATTAAAAAAAACAAACGACCAGGCTTTGGAATAGGCCCCAAATCGAATCGGAATTCTCTTCAGAAAACTCTTAGCCGAAATAGCACAGCTGCTAAAAAGCGATAAAAACCCATCCCACGATTCCTTCTCCCAGGGATCTTCTAGCGAAATCGGTCTGATTCGATTGTTCTTCAAAAATCCACGCAAAAGGTTCAAGTTTGACTTCTTGGCCAAAAGAGCTAGTTCTGCTTCGGGAAGAGCCAAGCGAAGCATCTCAATGGCTGGCAAAGATACAAGCACATCTCCCAAGTTATCACTTCGACAAATAAGAATTCTTTTTACAACTTTCATTTGGAAAAAAGCGTGCCCGCGGGATATTTTTTATGAAACTGTTTAACCACTTCGTAGGGGTTAGTTCGACTTTCCATGTTTTTTTTCAACCAAGCACGAGCTTCTTGCATCACCCAATAGTCCAGCAACTCTAGTGCTGATTCCTGAACAGATTCTTTTCTTTTTTGATCGATTTTTTCTCGGTGCTGCCCAAAGTAGGTATTTAGGGCTTGGTAGAGAGCCTCGACGGTCGTCAAATCATTAAAAGTTGTTTTCAGAACCGGAGTATCATCTCTCTCGGCTAAGTGGAGAATATTTTTCAATTCTTTCTCGATGCGATCGGCCCCTTCTCTATCTGATTTGTTCACAACAAAAACATCGGCAATTTCTAAAATTCCAGCTTTTAATGCTTGAATAGAATCCCCCCACTCGGGGACTAAAGCTACTAGAGTAACATCGGCAAGTTTTCGCACATCGACTTCACTTTGGCCCACTCCCACTGTTTCCAATAAAATCACATCAAAACCAAACCTATCTAAAAGAGTTACTCCTTGGCGAGTCGCTAGCGATAAACCGCCCAATTTTCCACGAGTGCTCAAACTTCGAATGAATACATTGGGATCATTAAAATGATCCACCAAACGAATTCGATCTCCCAGCAAAGCCCCCCCCGAAAAAGGACTCACTGGATCAACTGCTAAAACTGCGACCTTTTTATTTTCTTTCCTGATGAGCCGAATAAAGGTGTTTAAAAGAGTGCTTTTTCCAGCTCCCGGTGGCCCCGTTATACCAATCACTTGGGCGTGGCCTTTCAATAAAAAGATTTCACTCAAAGGATCGATGACTTTTTTGTCTCCATCTTCACACAAAGAGATGAGTCGAGCGAGAGTTCTTAAATCCCCATTTTTAAAATCCTCAACCAAACTCACGGCTATCCTTTCTTTACAAATTTCTTTTTTACGTAATCCAGCGCCTGTTCACGATCGGTAATCGCACCCTCTAAGATCTGATCTTCCACGTCCCTTAATATCTCTGTAAAAATAGGGCCAGGAACAAATCCAAACAATTTTAAATCTTGTCCCGTCACTAATTTGGAAGGAGGGGGCGG
>JBJSXY010000154.1:0-3138 GCA_046086625.1 Pseudomonadota bacterium
ATGCTTCTACGATTATTGCAACTCACTTAACAGAAATGATCCGAAGATATTCACAAGAACTCATAGGCAGACAAGAGCTTCAAACGCTTATCGACAACTTAGGAAAAAGCCATCCCAAAGTAGTGGAAGAAGCCATTGGAACAAATGCTTTCAACTTAGGGGCAGTGCTCAAAGTGTGTAAGGGGCTTCTCAAAGAGCAAGTGCCAATTCGCGATCTCAGAACGATTTTAGAGACGCTTGCAAACTATGCTTCAGTGACCAAAGACACGGATCAACTGGTCGAGTATGTGAGAGCGGCTCTGGCACGAACCATTACGAGTCGACTCAGTAATGGAACGGGTGCCTTGGAAGTTATGACGATGTCTCCATCGACTGAAGAGCAAATTATTCGTGCTTATCAAAGGCAGGAAAATGGAGGGGCGACTCTGAACTTAGAGCCTGGTTATTTTGAAAAACTAGTGAAAGCTTTAAACAAAACGCTTGAATCTACAGTGTTTAATTCGGGAACTCCCGTTCTTTTGTGTCGGCCTATGATTCGAGGGCTTCTGAAGAAAGCCATTGAGCGATTTGTTCCCAATTTGCAAATTGTGTCCGCGAACGATATTTCGCCGGATGCGAGCGTAAAAATCATAGCTTCCGTGGAGGCGTAATATGTTTGTTAAGAAATTTGAAGCGGAAACGCTTGAGCAAGGACTTAAAATTATCCGAAAAGAATTAGGTCCCAATGCTTTAATTCTGGGGACACAGAAAAAAAAGAATGGTTTATTGGGAAAAGGATTGGTGGAAATTACAGTCGCTGCCGAAAAAAAGCCCGAACCCATTAAAAAGTCGACGGATGAAGAGGTTTTGGCAAAACTATTCCCTCATCGGAAGGAAACGAGAGTTGAGGCTCCCAAGAAAACGCCCCCACCCAAATCAAATGCAGCAACGGCTCGCTATATTGACATCCAGGATGAAACGGCCCGACCCACAACCAAGCCGTCTTCAAAAAGTCGCTATGAATTAGAGTTCCTGCGCTTAGGGATTTCTCCGCAAGCCTCAAAGGAATTAGGCGCTCGCCTCGTGTGTGATTTTCCTGAAGGATTATCCGATCCAGCCTCTGTGGAAAGTAAAAAAAGTAAGCTTCTGATAGGGCAGCTTAGGACCCTCAACCCCTTAAATTTAACGGATCGGCGAGCTTGGGCCGTGATTGGGACTGCGGGATGTGGAAAAACAACAAGCTTAGTGAAATTAGCTCTCGCTCTTCGACAACAAAATAAGCCAAGTTTTTTCTCAACTCTCGATACACGAAAAGTAGTAAGCGGAATTGAAATGAGTCAGTACAGTCGAATGCTTAAAATTCCCTTAAAGAAAATAGATGAAGGGGGAGCACCCGGTATTCAATTAATTGATACACCCAGCATTCGTTTGGATTCAGAACAAAGTAATGTGGGATTGACAAAAAAATTAGAAGCAAGCCAAGCAGCCATTCTTCTTTGTCTTGAAGCTACGTTGCGTTTAACAGAAATGATGAGAATTGTTGAGCTCGCGCAGACGCTTTTTCCCATCGAATCTATTTTACTCACAAAAATGGATTTGGTTTCTCAAACAGGTTTTATTTATGACCTGCTTCAACAGACGAGACTGCCAGTATGTGCAGTCAGTCAGTCTCAGTCTTTTAAGGATCGAATTCAATTTCCAGATCCCAATAGATTAAGTCAGATGATTTTAAGAAGAGGAGCAATCGCATGAATTATGGATGTATGGGGACGAAAGTGGTGAGTTTTTCGAGTGGAAAAGGGGGAGTGGGCAAAACCAGTTTGGTCGTGAATTTGGGTTCGCTCTGGGCTCATCGCGGTAAGAACACTTTGGTAGTGGACGCAGATTGGACTTTGGGAAAACTGGGAATGGCGATGGGGATACGGCCCCAGTGGACAATTGAGAAGGTTCTTTCCGGACAAATCGCGTTAAATGACGCCATTGTAAAAGTGAGTGAAAACTTATCACTCTTAGCTTCTCCGTCAGGATTAGTAGGATTTGAAGAGCTCGATGAAACATGTCGCAATCAGTTATTCTTTGAAATTGAGAATCTTCAGGATCAGTTTGATTTAATTCTTTTGGATCATTCTTCGGGATTGCATAGCAGCGTCACAGCGTTTGCAGCTGCGGCGCACCAACATGTCGTGGTGACTACTTCTGAACCCACCAGTTACACCGATGCCTATGCTATAATGAAAATACTTTCGCAAAAGTATTCGGTGCGAGAGTTCTGGCTAATCGTAACTATGAGCCACAACTCACATGAAAGTGACAAAATCATGAGTCGGTTCATGGATGTAGCGAGAAGTCAGTTGGATGTGAAAGTAAAATTACTAGATATATTTCCCTGGGAGCCTCGCTTGAGTGAGGCCATTAGAAAACAGAAAGCGTTTACGAGTCTTTTTCCCCAGGATGCTTTCACAGGAAGGCTTAACGATATTTGCAAAAAGATGGATGATTCTCCCATTTCAAAGAGCCATGGACTGCGATTTTTTTATAGCTCGATGAGTGAGAAAACAGCTTAATAAATTCAATTGAAACGAGAGAACTATGGCGACACCGATTGCAAAAAAATTTAAGACAAGCGGAAAGAAAGTTGATCGCAGAACGAAAGAAAAACTGATTATTGAATATTCGCCGCTCATCAAATTTATCGCCCAAAAAATTGCTGTGCGACTTCCTTCCAATATTGAATTTGACGATTTGGTCTCAAGTGGAGTCATTGGTTTAATGGATGCTATTGATAAATATGATCCCACTCGCGACAACAAGTTTAAAACCTACGCAGAATTTCGCATCCGAGGGGCTATTCTAGACGAACTAAGAGCTCAGGATTGGGTTCCCCGATCGGTGAGGGAAAAAGCTAAACAATTAGAGCGAGCTCATACCAAGCTAGAGCAGCAATTGGGACGGATTCCCACTGAAGATGAATTAATTGATGAGCTAAAAATATCGAAAGATGAATATTTTGAGCTCCTAAATCAAGTAAAGTCGGTCTCTATTTTAAGTTTAGATGAAGCAGGCAGCTTTAACAGCAGCGATAGAAAGAATCTGTTGAATCTTCTTGATAGCTGTAAAGTTCCAAATCCCATTTCCGAACTAAACCTCAAAGGGGTGAAA
>JBJSXY010000155.1:0-8570 GCA_046086625.1 Pseudomonadota bacterium
CTTAAAACGACAGCTTTTTCTGTGGGGGTATCATTTTTTCTGAGCCTAGTGATAGGGATTAGCTCGGCGATTATTCTTTTTACATCCGAAACAGTGCTCTTTGCTTTTTACCCTTACACCATTTTTTTTCAAACGGTGCCCATCATCGCCATTGCTCCACTACTCGTCATTTGGTTTGGTTACGGAATTCCTGCAGTGGTTGCTTCTGGTTTTATTGTTTCCGTGTTTCCAGTGATAGCGAGCACTCTCACGGGGCTCTTATCGGCCGATCCAGCTCTGCGAGATCTTTTTCGCCTTTATCAAGCAACTCGCTGGCAGGCTATGAGAAAGCTATATTTACCAAGCTCGCTGCCTTTTATCATGAATGGTCTTCGAATTTGCGGAGGGCTTGCTGTAATCGGTGCCATTGTAGGTGAATTTTTAGGAGGCGTGGGCATCGGTAGCATCATTGATGTGGCTAGAGCCCAACAGCGAATCGATAAAGTATTTGCTGCTGTTCTTTTAGCTTCAGGCCTGGGTCTTCTTCTCATTAAGGGAATCGACTTCGTAAATTATTTACTACTTCGAAACTGGCATCCATCGGAATCAACGGAGAATTAAAACCATGAAAAGTCTGACTATCGTTCTTTTATGTTTTTGCTCATTCGCATTTTCGAGCACCACTTCCGCTAAACTTCGTCTGTCGCTCAATTGGAAGCCCGAGCCTGAATTTGGAGGATTTTATGAAGCTGCGCTCAATGGCTTTTACGAAAAAGAAGGAATTGAACTTGAAATTCTCCCCGGCGGAGTGGGAACCCCCGTCATTCAAATGGTAGAAGCAGGCAAAGTGGAAATGGGAATTTCTAATTCAGATGAAGTGATCCTAGGGAGATCTCAAGGAGCGGAAGTTGTTTCTATCTATGCAGTTTATCAAACTTCTCCCATGGCGCTTTTGACTCACGCTGAGAGAGGCTTTAAGGAATTGAAAGATGTGTTTGAATCACCAGGAACAATTGCAGCTGAGAGAGGGCTTCCTTACATTCGGTTTTGTGAAAAAAAATATGGATTTAAAAATGTAAAAATCGTGCCTTTCATGGGGGGGATTACGCAATTCTTAAGTGATAAGAAAATGACCCAGCAGGGATTCATGACTGCAGAGCCCATCCTTGCTAGAAAACAAGGAGCCAATCCTAAAACGTTTTTAATTGCAGATTCTGGGTACAACCCTTACTTGACGGTGGTGATTGTTCGAAAAGAGTTCGCTGCTAAAAATCCCGATCTCATTAAGAAGTTTGTGAAAGCGACTCAAGAAGGTTGGCGTCGCTACCTTGAAAACCCAAGTGCAGCGAACAAAAAAATGGCAGTTCTCAACCCCACAATGGATTCTGAAACATTTCAAGAAGGGGCGAAAGCGCAGATCCCTTTGATCGAAACAGCAGAGACGAAAAAGTTTGGCTTGGGATATCAGTCAAAAGAGCGTTGGGAAAAACTCGCATCTCAACTTCTAGATCTCAAAGTTGTTAAAAGTACCTTACCCGCTGAAGCTTATTTCCAATAAAAAAAGGACGAAAGCTTTCGCTTCCGTCCTTTTAAACTAAGCTTTGAAAATCTTAGTAGTTGCCGCCGCGTCCGCCGCGTCCACCACCAAAACCACCGCCGCCGCCTGGTCGTCGGTTTCCACCGCCGCCACGACGATCTCCACCACCGAATTCACGTCGGCGTGGTTCCATGGGGCGAGCTTCATTTACTGTAAGAGCTCGGCCTTCCATTTCTTTTCCGTTCATTTCGTTGATGGCTCGCTCTGCTTCATCGTCAGATGCGAACTCGACGAAACCAAAACCTTTTGAACGACCGCTTGCGCGATCTGTAATTAAAGTTGCTGTTTCGACTGTTCCGAATGGACTGAACCATTCAATGAGGGTTCCTTCAGTGCAACTGAAGGGAACGTTTCCTACGTATAGTTTCTTTCCCACAAGACCTCCTTAAGGTAGCTAGGGTGCCGACTGAAGACTAACACTGAGCACCCTGCTCAAAGGTCTACTGTCCGGACGCTCATGACACTACCAGTTATGAATTTTTTATCAAGGGGGGATTTTTTGGCTGGTTTGAGGCCTCTTAAATTGTCATAAGTGTTTAATATCACGAAACAAAAAAGGCTTTCATGGACTCTTTTTGGAGAAGCTGCTAGGTTCCCCCCGCCTTATGAAAGTGCTTTTAGTCACCCCTCCGATGACCCAAATCAACACGCCTTATCCGGCGACGGCGTACCTGACTGGCTTTCTCAAACAAGAAAAATTTGATGTTTCACAGAAAGATCTGGGCCTCGAACTTTTTTTAAAAATTTTTTCCAAAGTGGGACTTGAAAAAGTTATCGATGAGATCAGGCAAAAAAATCCGGGGCACCGGTTTCTAAAAAAAGCGGAGCAGTACCTAAGTACGGTCGAGCCCGTGGTTCGATTTCTTCAAGGAAGAGACTCCACACTTTCTTATGCCATTTCAAGAAGAGGATTTTTGCCTGAGGGTCCTCGATTTAAAATATTAAAAGATTGGGAAAAAACTGGAGATCCAGAACTTCATTGGGCTTTTGGCTATTTAGGAAATCAAGACAGAGCAAAATACTTAGCAAGTCTCTATATTGATGATCTGACCGATTTAATTCGAAACGAAATCGATTCTCGATTTGAGCTTTCCAAGTATGCTGAAAAACTAGCTGCTAGTGCTCCGAGTTTTAATCCCATTTTAGAAGCCCTTTCGGAATCGCCAACGCTCGTGGATCAAATGCTAGACGAATTATGGAGTGAAGTTCTTCAAGACCAAAAACCAGAAGTGATTGGGCTGAGTTTGCCATTTCCTGGAAATGTGTATGCAGCTTTTAGAATGGCGAAGCAGGCCAAAGCACTTCTTCCGGAAACAAAGATCATTGTCGGCGGGGGCTACGTAAACACGGAGCTTCGAGAATTAAAAGATGCAAGAGTCTTTGATTATTTTGACTACCTCACTCTCGACGATGGGGAAAAGCCATTTCTCACTTTGCTCCGGAATTTAGAAAACCCCCAGGCACCCGCGAAGTTTGTAAGAACACTCCTAAGAGAGCAGGGCGAAGTAGTTTTTAAAAGCGATGCACTTCACGATATTCCTTTAAAAGACGCAGGCATTCCGACTTATGAAGGGCTTTTACTGAATCAGTATCTCTCTTTAAATGAGGGACTCAATCCCATGCACCGGCTCTGGTCAGATGGCCGGTGGAATAAACTCACTCTTGCTCATGGGTGCTATTGGAAAAAATGTACTTTCTGTGACACAAGCCTGGATTACATCAGCCGTTACGAGCCTCAAGGAGTGAAGCTTATTGTGGATCGAATTGAGCAAATAATTAAAGAAACAGGGGAAAGCGGATTCCACTTTGTGGATGAAGCCGCTCCTCCCAAAGTGCTTGCTGCCATGGCGGAAGAACTCATTCGAAGAAATGTCAAAATTACTTGGTGGGGAAACATTCGATTTGAAAAAACATTCACGAAAGAACTGACTGAACTTTTGGCTCGTTCGGGATGTGTCGCAGTGAGTGGGGGCCTGGAGGTGGCTTCCGATAGGCTTTTAAAGCTCATGGAGAAGGGCGTGACAGTAGAGCAAGTGGCTCAAGTGACGGCTGCGTTTACAGAGAGTGGAATTTTAGTGCATGCGTATTTAATGTTTGGATTTCCCACTCAAACACTCCAAGAAACGATCGATTCGTTAGAACGAGTGAGACAGCTCTTTGAAGCGGGCTGCATTCAATCCGCTTTTTGGCACCGCTTTTCTGTAACGGCTCATAGCCCGATTGGCAAAGACCCACAAAAATATGGCATTCAGTTGAAACGAGTGGAATCCACATTCGCTAAAAATGATATTGAATTTATCGATCCCACAGGATGCGATCATGATGCGCTTTATCCGGGGCTAAAAAAAGCAGTTTATAACTACATGTTAGGGCTTGGGCTTGAGGAAGATGTGAGGAATTGGTTTGAGTTTCAAGTGCCAAAGCCCAAAGTAAGCCGAAAACTTATTGGGCAGAGTCTTTCACAAACTTCTGATTCGGGCAGTATCCAGGGCGCTTACTATTCTTAGGAAACTCCCGACAAATGTTGGGGCGTCTATCGTAAACGGCGCAAAGCCGTTCTTTTGTTAAAAATACGCAATCATTATTGGGGTGTTGATACAACGTGAAAAGTTGAGTTCTTGTATTGAAGGATTTGATGATTTTCTTTTTTTTAAGTTTCTCAACGTGAGGTTTTAAAGGCCCACTCACTTCTTCATATTTTAAAAATCCTAAATGATAGAGCTCTTCCGCAGTTACTAAAACAGGCAAAGTGCAGCAGCCCGCAAAGCAGCCTTTGCAAAGTGACGGCTTATATTTCACCCAAGTAGAAGGCTTATGGATTTCAACTTTTTTCATGAGAGTAAGGAATGTAAGGGCAAGAGCCCGGTTTGGGTCCGATTTTAGGAAACTGCCGACAAATTTCAGGACGTTTTGAGTAAACTGTGCAACGACGATTCTCATCTAAGAAAATGCAGTCTTTGTTTTTTTTCTGAGCAATGACAAAAACCATTTTCTTTGGATGAAACGTTTGAATGATCTTTTGTTTTTTGAGTCGAGTGGCAATGGGTTTTAATCCCTGAGCAGCTTCCTCTTCTTCTACAAGCTCTAAGCGAACGAGATCGGCCACACTCACTTCGAGAGGCATGTCGTGGCAGCAAGTAGCAAAACACGAGCGGCAGAGGCTTGGTTTGAACTTTGTCCAATTTTTGAGGGGGAGTTTCATGGTTGTGCGAGCTTAGCGGGGGTTTGGGAGAAAGGGAATAGTTCGTTGTGCTCGAGTTTTATAAGGAATTAGGCCCAGTGTTTCAAGCTGGTTTTGGTAGATATAGTTGTGGAGACTTCCAGGCAGGCTTTAGCCAAAAGCTAAACTTAATTTTCTTGCCTCTCACAGCTCCCGTGATTCTTTGTGCGATTTGGCCAGTGAGAACCCGTAGGAAATCGTGGAGATCTTTTTGATTGGGAGCCTTTACTAAAAGGTGAATGTGATTGCTGTTGAGGGAATTGTTGTAAATACTTACCCTAAACTTTTTAGAAAGCTCAAAAAGCAAAGCAGAAATAATCGCTTTGTTTTTTAAAACCAAGTGCTCACTTTTAAATCAATTTAAAGGTATCCATTTCATCTGATTTTTTAGTTTTTGAAATGTTTCTTAAGCTGTTTAATTTTGGTGAATCTCCAATGAGCCTAGCCATCGAAAAACTCGTCAACTCCCTGAAGGGAGCATTTTAAGAATATTGGATATTCCAAAGGCGAGTGTCAAAAAAGTAGACAGGTTTTTATCTGGGGTTCGAGCGTTAGCTAAGTCTAAGTAATTGAAAGTAGAATACGGCTAGTTCTTTGCATCTGTTTTAAGGTATGCAGGCTTTTACAAAGACTAGTTTTCTTGGATTTCTTCTTCTTTTAGTAGCTCTCACGGGCTGTGGAAGGTTTATGAATCTGCAAGGGGGAACATCCCCGCGGATTATGTGTACGCAAAAATTAGTTTATGGCGTGTCGGTGAAGGTTCTGCCACCAACTCCCTCTAGTAGCTTAATCGGGCTTCGAATCGAAGTGAAAGATGGAAGCTGGGTAGAAACATTGGAAGTGAATTCTGCTTTAAAAACCGAACAAGATGGTTCAGTTCTGTTTTGGACTGCAAGGAAAAAGGCTGGAACCTACGAAGTAACAGTCACCCATCCTACCCAAAGCGCAGGGTCAGATTTAATAATCGAACAAGATGGTTCATTATGGTTTTTGACCGCAGCCGACAGAGCTGGAACTTATGAAGTATCAGTCACGCATCCTACCCTAAGCGCGGAACAAAAAAAGACTGCCGTTGTGACCCATGGAGATTCCTGTCATGTTGACGGAACCTCCCTCGAATTCCGATTGCAATAAGCACCTTGACTGGATGAGCTTTCTTTAGGAGAACGCTCGCCCATGGCTTTTAAAGAAATTTTTCCAACGACTATTTCCCAAGGATCTTTAGAGAAGTCCCAGTCCCTTAGAAAAAACCTTCTCAAGGACATTGAGCTCATTTCCAAAGAAGATAAGCTCGGACGAGAGTGGTCTAAAACCAACTATATCGGCGGTTATACTTCTTACGCTTCCCTCAATAATCTTCAGCATCGTTATCCGAGTTTCATGGAGTTTGAAAAACTGATGGCAAAACAAGCCTACGCTTTTGCTAAAGAGCTTGGCTGGAATTTAAAGGGCCTTGAACTGCAGATGACCGATTGCTGGGCCAATATCATGCCTCAGGGCACTTACCACACGCTTCATTTTCATCCACATTCGGTCATTAGCGGGGCTTTCTATGTGACGACTCCCCCTGGGAGTGTGGCTTTAAAACTAGAAGACCCCCGAATGAGTTTTTTTATGAACGCGCCTCAGGGAAAATCCATGTACGCCGAAATCCCTGCGGAAGAGGGGAAGTTTGTTTTGTTTGAAAGTTGGCTCAGGCATGAAGTTCCTCCCAATCACTCAAAAAAACCACGTGTAAGTATCAGTTTTAATTACGCTCTATAGACTGTTGATTGACCATCTCTTGGCCTAGGGCTATACCCAAAAGCCTATGTTTTATAGGTTCGCACTTGGGGCTCTTTTGCTGGTAAATAGCCTTTCTATTTTTGGCTACGCTACTTTCAGCCGAAACACTCAGCTCCTCATTTCATACCCCTGGGCTCAGCCGATTTTTGAAAATGCCTATTGGGTATTTGCTCGCTTTCAAATTTTACTAGCGCTTCTTGCGATGCTTTTTTTGCTTCACGAAAAAGTAAATGGTAAGTGGGTTCCCGCTTTCATTACAGCTGTCTTAATCAGCTTGGGCAGTGAATTTTCCGGAACGACTTGGGGACTTCCTTTTGGAAGTTATGAATATACCGATTTGCTCGGGCCTACTTTATTTGGACGAGTTCCCTACTTGATTCCAGTCAGCTGGTTTTTTATGGGGATAGCTTCTTATGGCATTGCAAATTCAATTGTTTCATTTCGGGGGTTTTCATTCATGAGGCTCATTCTCGCTTCCTGGACTCTCATGAGTTGGGATCTGACTTTAGATCCAGCGATGAGTCACTTGGCTCCTTTTTGGACTTGGAATGAAGCGGGACCTTATTTTGGTACCCCGTTGCTTAATTTAGCAGGGTGGTATGTTACTGGGCTTTTCATTATGCTCAGTTTCGAAGTTCTTCGAGTGAATCGATGGATTGGTTTAGTTCCTACTCAGAGCTTGGTCGCTTTTTATGGAGCCAATTTGGCTTTGCCGGTGGGAATCGTAGTGGCAGCGGGCCTTTGGGAAGCAGTAGTGGTTTCTGTCTTGTGTTTCTCTATTATCTTCTTCGTCTTCATTTATCGTCGATTCTTTTGGACTCCTCCCTTAATGAATCAGCTTTTAGTGTGAAACAGTCCATGAAGTCATTTGTTCCTTATAGTCCTTGGACTCGAAAGCTTTTTAACTCCTATTTGTATTGGAACTTTAAAAAGAGTTTTGAAAACATTTACTGTTTGGGACTTTCTTCTTTAAGAGAAGTGAAAACTCCCCTCATTTTTGTTTCAAATCATGTGAGTTGGTGGGACGGATTCTTTCTTTTTGAAATCCAAAGACGAATTCGACCCAACGCTCAAATTTATACGGTGGCCCTTGAGAAAACCTGTCGGGAAAATTCAATTCTTCCTCGAATGGGAGTCTTGCCGCTTCAACCGGGTAATCCGGGATCTTTGAAAGCCATTCTAAATCACTTACAAAAAATCCGTTCTCAAATAGCCCCAGAAGATTTGGTGGTTAGTTTCTTTCCTCAAGGAAAAATTACCCCCAGCTTCCGGAAAGAATTAGAGTTTCAGCGAGGAATTGAATCTGTCATCTCGTCTTTAGCGCCTGCGACCGTTGTTCCGATTGGTATCCACATTGAACCCATGACCGGAAAAAAGCCCACAGCTATTTTATCTGTTGGTACCCCTGTTCTGTGTGCTGATAAGGTTCAAGCAAAAGAAATCGAAATAAAAGTACAAGAGTCTTTAACTTTAGTTCACCAGCATCTGAATGATAACGGCGAAGCATTACCGAAGGTGTTTGAAAGTTGGTTTTCATGATTTTCGTTTTGAGCTTTCTGTGCTTAATGGCGCTTCTCAATCATTTCACTGCCGTTCGAATGGAAAGAGCAAAGCCACTGAAACGAGTTTCGAAAGTAAGCGTACTTATCCCACTTCGAAATGAAAGTGCGCGTATTGGGAAGCTTCTGGAAAACTTGTCGCAGATTGTTTCTCAAAATATCGAAGTGTTGCTTTTAAATGACGAGTCGACTGATGACACGTGGGAAAAACTTCAGAAGAATTCTCCAAAAGAAGTGAGATTAATTTCCGGAAAGCCGCTGCCAGTTGGGTGGGTTGGAAAGCCATGGGCATGTGCTCAGCTTTCGGAACATGCTTCAGGCGAAGTTTTGTTGTTTTGTGATGCGGACGTGTGGATGAGTCCGCACGCAATCGAACGCACACTTAGTTTGATGGACGAGCATCAAGCAGAAGCTTTAACTGCGCTTCCTT
>JBJSXY010000156.1:0-5252 GCA_046086625.1 Pseudomonadota bacterium
CATTCCTATGAGGCGTCTATTTCCCAGTATCCTGTTTTTGATTTTCAGTATTCAGATTTTTGCAGTTCCTACTCAATTTGAAAATCTTGATTCTCATTTTCGACGAGCTCTGAGTCCTTCGCAAAAAGGTGCGCTGGGGTACTGGGCGGGGCATTGTGTGCATTCTCATGATCCTGAAACCCGTTGGCCGGCCGTTTATGTTCACAAAGCGATTCTAGATAGCACTTCGAATGTTGAAAGAATGAGTCAAACTTACTTTTGGGAAAAACGAACTGATCCCAGTTATTTTTTGCGCTTTTCAACTCAGCAAATCGAGCAATATAGTCCCTACCGGTCATGGGCTCAAAAGGAGCAGTGGACCACCACCGAAAAGGTTCAGGATTCCCTTACCAATACTTTTGAGTTGCCCAATGGGGGAACAATTGTGCGTTCGGTTCGAGTTGATGAAACGGAATTTACTCGAACTTACTTGATGCAAGTAAACCGAAGAACACCAAAGGGGACAGAGACGATTTCTTATTGTTCATTCAGTCAAGAGTTAGAAACTACCGTTCCGGTTGAAAACTCTCCCACTTTTTGGGTTCACACAGGCCCCGTGGGGAATACTTTTGCTGAAATCAGATTGCCGTTCCAAAAGCGAGCCATGAAATCCCTCGTCATACGAAAAAAAATGGGCGAAGTCGCGACTCTTTCGCAAATTGAAGTTTTCAGAGAAGATGGAACAAAAATGATGTTTTCGCCCACTTCATTTGAGAAGGGGGATGCAATTGCTCTGAATTCGGAATCTGGTCTTCCTTTTCGAGCTGTTGCCGTGCGTTTTTACATTCTAGGTTTTGTGAGCGACTTAGAAATCTACGGGTCTTTGAACTAGGCCTACATTCCCATTCCGCCATCTACGGCAAGTACTTGGCCCGTGATGTAATTAGCTCGTGCAGAAGCTAAGAAAACCACTGCATCTGCAATTTCTTCGGGTTTTCCGACGCGGCCGAGGGGAATAGATTTAAGAATCCCCTCTTTTTGTTCCGGGGTTAAAATACCTGTCATATCTGTTTCGATATAGCCCGGAGCAACTGCATTCACTCGAATATTTCGGGATGCTAATTCCTTAGCCATCGACTTGGTCAGACCTATCAAACCTGCTTTAGCTGCACAGTAAGCAGCTTGCCCCGGATTTCCCATGATTCCCACAATAGAACTCATGTGAATAATCGAGCCTTTTCGCTCTTTCATCATATTGCGGATAACAGCTTGAGAAGTAACAAAAGCGCCTCTTAAATTCGTATTTATCACTGAATCCCAATCTGAAATGGGAAATCGCATCATGAGTCCATCGCAAGTTATGCCAGCATTATTTACCAAAATAGAAACTAGCTTCTTCTCTTTTAGAAGTCCCTGAAGGGATTCCTGCGTTTCCGTTGGGTTTCCAATATCAAATTTAATTGAAGAAGCAACGCCCCCCAAACTTTTAATTTCATCACACACATTTTGAGCTGCGGACTCGTTAGAAACATAATTGATGATAACTTCCGCCCCTTCTTTAGCGAGTGCCAAAGCACAAGCGCGGCCAATCCCCCGGGATCCTCCCGTTACAAGAGCAATTTCTCCTTTAAGCAACATTAGTGAGACTCCTTGAAAACTGTTTCTAATTTTTTAAAGTCATCGAGTGAATCAATTGTGTACGTAACTGCTCCCTCGACAATTCTTTTGACTAGGCCTGTGAGAACTCGACTGGGTCCTAATTCAACAAATTGTCGCATGCCATTCCGCTCGAGCGTCTGTACA
Source organism: Pseudomonadota bacterium (assembly GCA_046086625.1). GTDB lineage: Bacteria > Bdellovibrionota > FAC87 > UBA2466 > UBA2466 > RFNO01. Next base: position 1,783 of record JBJSXY010000156.1, read on the forward strand.
CACGAAGTCCAGAGCACCGGGTGATCAATTTGATCTTTTAACACCGAATTTAAATTACCGGTGGTTCTTAATTTGGAATCTAAATTGGAAACAATAGGAAACCGAGGATCGTGCCATTGAACCTTTTCTAAGAAAGTCACAAATGTATTAGCGGTGGGGGTCATCAACGGGCAGTGAAAGGGAGCACTCACATTTAAGGGGATAAGTTTTCTGGCCTTCCAGTCGGGCCGACTCGCATCGTTTGCTAATTCAGCAAACCGATCCACGGCAGCTGCATGTCCCGCGATTACAACTTGCGATGGAGCATTGAAATTTGCAGGCACGACCAGTGAAGACGGTCCAGTGCTTGCTGATTCACAAATGTCTTTGATTGTAGAATCTTCAAGTCCAATGACAGCAGTCATCTTTCCAACGCCCCGAGGAACTGCTTCTTGCATCAGTTCTCCTCTTTTTCTAACTAAAGTAACCGCTTCTCCCAGTGAAATAGCTTCAGCAGCAGTTAAAGCTGAATATTCTCCCAACGAGTGACCCGCGGCAGCCGCTGGCCGAAACCCCAAATTCTTTTTTAAAATCTGGAACCAAGAAAAGGAAGTTACCAAAATAGCAGGCTGTGCATTTTGAGTTAATTGAAGCTCATCGGAGGGGCCCTCTTCACAGAGTTTTAAAAGATTTAATTTTAGAAGGTCATTCGCCTCTTCGAAATAGACTTTAACCCATGGAAACTGTTCAGTAAGAACCTTAGACATTCCAGGATACTGAGACCCCTGCCCTGGAAAAAGTGCTGCAAAAGTTGAATCGATTCCCATGCGTTCCCTCACTAAATTTGAATCAAACCACTCGCCCAAGTAACGCCGCCCCCAAAAGTGGTGAGGAGTACTTTATCCCCCGTTTTGATGGCCCCTTGTCTGATTGCTTCATCTAAACAAACGGGCAGAGTGGCGGCAGAAGTGTTTCCATACTTGTCCAAATTGATCCAAGTCTTTTCTTTGGGGACTTTTAAACTTTTCATGCACATTTCTAAAATTCGAACATTGGCCTGATGAAATAAAAAGAAGTCTACATCTTCCGGTTTCAAGCCGTTTTCAGACAGAAGGGCTAACGAGGAATCAATCATACTTCGAACGGCAAGTTTAAAGACTTCTTGGCCTTGCATGTGAATGGAGTGCTGTCGGTGCTGATACTCAGGTAAATAGTGGGGTATTTTTGCGCCGCCATGAGGAATTTTCAAAATATCCCCTTTGGTTCCATCTGAATATAAACGGGTTCCCAAAATAGAGTGCGTTGGATCATTTGAGCGCGTAATAATCGCGGCCCCTGCGCCATCTCCAAATAAAACACAAGTGCCTCGATCCTGCCAATTGATGAGTGTCGATAAAGTTTCAGCTCCGATTACAAGAGCGGTCTGAACCGCTCCCGTCCGAATGAATTGATCTGCAATCGATAAACCATAGAGAAATCCAGAGCAGGCAGCTTGAAGGTCGAATGAAAAGGCTCGACTTGCTCCTATGTTTGCCTGAACTAAGTTGCCAGTTGTGGGCATCACACTGTCCGCCGTGACCGTACCCACTACAATCAGATCTAATTTATCAGCAGTAAGTCCAGCCATCTCGAGTGCTTTTCGAGCCGCAGCGGTGGCAATAGAACTAGTGGATTCCCCTTTTTGAAGATTGGCAATTCGACGAGTTTGAATTCCTGTCCGGGTACGAATCCATTCATCTGAAGTTTCCACAAACGTTTCAAAATCTGCATTTGTCATCACTTTTTCAGGGAATGCGGAACCCGTACCAATTAGCTTTGAAAAATAATTCATGGGGTGCTTACAGATAGAGGTTTTTCCAATTGAGAACGAATATCCTCAATTAGGTTTTGTTTAGAGGCAGCTGCGGCTGCGAGAATACCATTGCAAATTGCTTTTTCGCGAGACTTACCATGCCCAATGAACACCACTCCATCACTTCCTAAAAGGGGGGCGGCACCGTGTGATTGGTAGTGAAACTGATTCTTAAACTTTTGAAGTAATTTTTTCATGAGAACAAGCCCAACTAAGCTCTTGATGTCCTTTCGAATAGCTCTACGAAACCACAAAACCACCATATTAGCGAAACCTTCCACTACTTTCAAAGTGACATTTCCAATAAATCCATCACAAACCACTAAATCAACTGTGTGATTAAAAACGTCATACCCTTCCACATATCCGAAGTAGTTTGGAAAAGAGAGTTTCTCCAAGAGTTCGTGGGTGCTTCGTGTCAGCTCATTCCCTTTATGACTTTCACTGCCATTGGAGAGAAGCCCAACTCGGGGAGTTTTAATTTTTTCAACGGACTCTAAGTAAATTCGGCCCATTTCCGCAAACCGAACGAGTTGGCTAGGTTTACAGTCTACGTTCGCACCCGCATCGAGGAGAAAGACAAAACCAGAATGCGTGGGAACTTTCACAATAATCGCTGGGCGTTCAATTTCAGGAAGTCTTCCGAGCACAGTCATAGAGGCAACCATGATGGCTCCGCTATTTCCCATGGAAACAAAAGCATCTGCTTTTTTCTCTTTAACAAGCTTTAAACCAACATGGATACTGGAATTGATTTTCTTTCTGACAGCAGTAGAAGCCGAATCATCCATACTGATCACTTCATCAGCATGCACAAGCGAGAATCTTGATTGAACATTTTTTAGCAGGGACTTAAAGCGTGGTTTCTTCAGTAACGAAGACAAAGCTTTCTCATCTCCTACCAAAATGAGAGTTAAATCTTTGTTGTTCGAGAGCGCTAGGAGTGATCCATGAAGATTAACTTCAGGGCCATAGTCTCCCCCCATTGCGTCTAAAACGACTCTCACGCCATTTTGTGAATGGCTCATGAAAAGTCTAGTCTTCTAAAGGGAGAATCAGTTTGCCTTTATATCGATTGCAGCTCGGGCAAACACGGTGTGGAAGAGTCGGTTCTCCACAATCTGGACATTTAGACAATGAGGTTTTCTTCAATGCCAAATGGGAACGACGTTTTCCTTTTCTGCTATGAGAAGTGCGTTTTTTGGGTACTGCCACGGTATCCTCCGAATTAAAGTGTGACTGTTTTTAGAACCGAGAAGGGGTTACCCTTCGGAATATTGGCACATGCACATTCCTGACGGTTCAAATTTTTTCCACAATGCTGGCAAAGCCCCTTGCAGGCGTCCTGACAAAGCGCTTTAAAGGGAAGGCTCAGCAAAAATTGCTCATGAAGGACCGGCTTTAAATCGAGCTCATTTCCTTCAAAAAAAACTAAATCTAAATCATCATTGTCATCGGTTTGGTGGGCAGCTCGATGGGCAAGAGCTAGTTGAAAATCATGTTTAATGGAAGATGAAAAATTCTCGGCACAACGAGAACACTCTTGTTCTATTCGCCAATTTAAATGGCCATGTAAGTAATAATCAGGTTCGTGCTTGTGCAAGACTCCTTGAAACTTCAAAGGACCTTGGATTCTATA
>JBJSXY010000157.1:0-2323 GCA_046086625.1 Pseudomonadota bacterium
CTTTGAGGGAAAAAGGAAAAAAAGATCATACAAAAAGCACAAGCAATGATACTCCAAACAACAATACGACTTTGAGAGCTCAAAATAATTCTTTGTGAAGGTTCGGTCATGTAGAGAGCAACGAGAACTCGTAAATAATAAAACACTCCTATTACGCTACTTAAAACCGCCAGAACTACAAGCCACACATGGCCAGTACGAACAGCGTCCGCAAAAAGAAGATATTTACCCAGAAAGCCAGCAGTTGGAGGAATACCTGCGGCCGACAACACTAAAATGGCCAAACAGGCTCCCAAAAGCGGGTGAGAAAATCCTATTCCTTCGAAGTTTGAAATGTCGGTACTTCCGGTTTGTTTTTCAATGAGTCCCAAAATTCCAAAAACCCCTAAAAACATGAAGCCATACACAACCAAATAATAAAAAAGATTTTGTGTATCAAGTTGAGTTCCAGTTTTCGAGATCGAGATTAAGCCGAGAACTAGATACCCCGCATGTGAAATACTCGAATAGGCAAAGAGCCTCTTCAAATTTCGTTGGCGTAACGCGCCCAAATTTCCAACAAACATTGTAACCACTGAGAGAGATCCTAAAATGGCTGCCCAGTGCGCAGAAATCGGAGCTAGCATTCCCCACCACAACCGTAAAGCCATGCCGAAACCTGCTAGCTTAATTGCACTTCCCATGAAACCAGTAATAGGTGTAGCAGCCCCTTCATAGGCATCGGGAAGCCACATGTGAAAAGGGGCAAGCCCCAATTTAAAACCCACAGCGATAATAAATAGAGCTGAAGCAGCCATTACCATAATGCCTGCGGGGTTAGTTCCCCCCACTGGGACCATTAAAAAGTTAGAGATCTGCGAAAATTGAAGGGTGCCTGTATAGGCGTAAAGCAGAGCTATAGAAAACAACAGCAACACAGTCGCAAATGATCCAAAAAGGAAATATTTCAAAGAAGCTTCTGCTCCAAAATGTTTTTCCCTCTCAACTCCAACGAGTACATAGGTTGGCAAGGACATAAGCTCCAAAGCCATAAAAACCATGAGTAAGTTATTTGCTGAAACCAAAAGCATCATCGCCGCTGCAATAAATTCGAGCAAGATAAGTATCTCAGGGAGTTCTTCCAAATCTTTGAAATAGGCCTCAACAAAAATAAAGGAGATAGAGGAGATAGCTCCAATGGCCCAATACCAAATCATCGTCGTTGAATCTAAATGATAAGAGAGAATAAACTCATTAAGCCAAGCCTCGTACGAACCGGCGGTAACTAGCGAGTATGCGAGAGGCTGAGATTTGAATAAATTCCAAGTTGCAAGCAGGGACCCCAAGGGCCCTAGTAAACCCACAATCTTTGTAAGACCTTTTAATTTTGGACTCCGAATACATTGAAGAACAATAAGTAAAAGGCCTGCTATGACAAAAGCAGCTACAGGAGAAACGGGCATTAAAAACAGATCCCATAGGCTCATACTTTGCCTCCAGGTTTAGCCTTTGCTTCCACCGAAGATTGGCCCTTTTGAAGACTAGTTTTCCAGAAGGAATCAAGTGCAGGGTCGATCTTTTTTAATAAAAAGTTGGGACTCATACCAAGCATTAAAATCATTATCGTGATAGGCACCAAACTTGCCCAATCTCTCTTGGATAAATCTTTTAAATTTTTATTTTCACCTGAAGTCAGAGGTCCAAAAAGAACTTGGCGAATCATGACGAGTAGATAAAGCGCTCCAAACAAAGCTGCAGAGACTGCAATGTAAGTCCAGATGGGCTTTGCTTTGAAAGCTCCGAGGAGAATTAAAAACTCCCCGACAAAACCATTCAAACCCGGTACAGCCATGCTCGAACATGCGACAAATACTAGAAAAAATGCATAACGAGGCATAACAGTAGCTAACCCACCAAAATCTTCGAACTCGCGGCTGTGTCGTCGCTCGTAGAGAATACCTACCAATACGAAAAGAGCTCCACTGGAAACACCATGATTAATGACTTGAAGAACACTTCCTGTGAGTCCCTCTCGATTGAGTGCACAGAGACCCAGAACAACAAACCCCAAGTGGCTCACTGATGAGTAAGCAACAAGCTTTTTCATATCGGTCTGTTGAAAAGCAACCCATGCGCCATAAACAATCCCGGCCAAACTCAGATTAGAAAGAATGGGAACAGCTTTGATGAAGGCCTCAGGACAGAAGGGAATGGAAAATCTCATGAGACCATAGGTTCCCATTTTCAATAAAACAGCCGCGAGTAGAACACTGCCCCCAGTGGGAGCCTGCACGTGAGCATCGGGCAACCACGTATGAAGAGGAAATAGGGGGACCTTGATCAA
>JBJSXY010000158.1:0-4606 GCA_046086625.1 Pseudomonadota bacterium
TGCAGAAAGCGATGAAGGGGAATTCCGAAGGCTCCAGTCTTTCCTGTTCCTGTTTGAGCCGTACCCAAAATATCTTTCCCTTCCAGCGCTGGAGGAATGCTCGCAGCTTGAACCGGAGTGGGATTTTTAAATGCCATTGAGTCCAAAGCTCGGCTTAAAATCGGGGGAAGTTTCAGATCATTAAAAGTTTGAAAAGAATTCAAGAGTACTCCTTAAAAGTGAAAAACCATTACAGTCTTTCAAAAGTCAACCGTGAGAAAACTCCGTTTGACGAATAGAAAAAACCTTGAAGCTTTGTAGCTCGTAGTAAATTTTCCGGCGACACCCAGAGAACCCATTTTAAAAAACCACCTGCTTGGCTAAGAGGAGCAATCAGCTCCATCGTGCCTGGTTTTGATGAGGGGATCGAACGTAAGTAAATTCGATCTCCAGAAGCAAATCCAGAGCCATCAACATTTCCTTGATCAGAGATTTCTACGATGTAATCAGCATTCCCCGTAGCTCCTAACGCCTGGCGAACCGTTACCAACCATCTACGGTTTGTTCCTTTTGCCAAGAAACGACCTTCCGCTTTTTCGGGTGATTCAAATCCATCTACTAAAATCTCATTAGGGGCAAGTGAGTGCGTGGAGAGAAGTTGCTCCCCAGAAAACTGGATATCAGTTAAGAACCTCGCATCTCGAATAATTCCATTGGCCAAAACTTTCTTGTCTTCAATACTAAAAGTGATTTGAACTTCTGAAAAATGAGCGGATGTAGGAGAATTTTTTAAGGAAGGAGAGCCTGAGTAAACATCGCCTTTCAAATCCAAATCGTGAGATACAAAGATATATCGACTTAAACTTTGCTCTGGGTATCCGATAGCCGCACCTACTGAGTCTTGGGTGCGAATAATGGATAAGCGGGCTTGGCGGTTTAATTCGCTGCAATTCGGATTAGACCTATCTTCACAAACCAATCGGATATCAAAAATGCCTTCGACATCTTTGATAGAAACAGAATAACCCACGCATCCTAAAAGAGCGAATGCTATCAACCACAAACGCTTCATGGAATATCCATTGGTCTGACACAAATGGGAATGTCAGTTACCCCAGCAGCCACTTTGCTCTTCACAATTGAAAGGCGTGCTTCTGATTCTTTAATTTTCAATTGCTGTCGTTGAAGCGTGATTACGGATAGTTGATATTTAGTTTGGAGTTCTTCTAGTTCGTCTGCGGTCACTACTTTGGTCTCGTGAAGTTTTTCGCCTCTTCGCAAATCTATTTCGGCTTTCTTCTTAATGACTTCTAAACGTTCCACTTGATTGTGATCTAAAGCAACCCACTGCTCGTAAAGCTGAACATAAGCATTGTTGGCAAGATCATCGATAGGTGAATTCGCAAACCCAACAAAACTTAGTCCCAAAAAGAGTGCGTAAACGAAGCGCTCAAGCATTATAAGTTCCTTCTCTGAAGTGAAATTCGAAGGCACTCTAGCTTGGAGCGTCAATAAATGCAAGATAAATTAAGAATTAGTAAATAAATACAAATACTTATCTTTTTTTAGCTGAGGGGATAGAGCGGTTTTAAGACGGTTAGACACTGAGTTCTTTTTCAGCTATAAGTCCGTCCTGTGCTGGGCGTTACAAAAGAAAATTTAAAGGGGCTTCCTCTCAACGAATTAGAAGCCAAGTTGGTGGCTCTCGGGCATCCGCCTTTTCGAGCCAAGCAATTGTATCGTTGGATTTACAAGGAAAAAGAAACTGACTTCGAAAAAATGACGGATCCCAGTAAGGATTTTCGTCGGGAGTTAAGTGAGAAATTTAGTTTATCCAAAATAGAAGTTTCTGAAACCCATCCTGCCGAGGACGGAACTGTTAAATATTTAGTCAAACTCCCCGACGGCGAACAAGTAGAAAGCGTTTTCATTCCCACTGAAGGGCGCGCCACTCTCTGTGTTTCAACTCAAGTCGGTTGTAAAATGGCGTGTACGTTTTGTGCCACTGGATATCAAAAATTTGTTCGTGATCTAAAAGCTTGGGAAATTGTGGATCAGCTTATGTCGGTTCCCCATCCAAGGCCTGTTACCAATATCGTTTTGATGGGAATGGGAGAGCCGTTTGATAACTACGAAGAAGTGATGAAAGCATTGAAACTTTTCAATGATCCTCTCGGGCTCAAAATTGGAAAACGGCACATTACCGTATCGACGGTTGGAATTACCGATAAGATTCAAGCGTTCATTGATGCAAGTCTTGGAAAACTAGCAGTTTCTCTTCATGGAACAACAGATGAGCAAAGATCTGAGATTATGCCCATCAATGCAAAGTTTCCGATGGATGAGTTAATAGAAACTTGTCGAAAATTGAGATTTCGAGGAACAGAGCGAGTTACTTTTGAATATATTCTCATCAAAGATTTTAATGATTCGGATGAAGATGCTCACCGGCTTACAAAATTAATGAAAGGTATCCCCTGTAAGATCAATTTGCTTGCTTACAATGAAAATCCTTTTGTGGATTTTAAGAGGCCTGAAGAAGAACGAGTTTTAAGATTTCAAAATATCTTATTGAAAAACCATTTAACGACGACTTATCGACGGAGCCGTGGGCGAGATGTGGCGGCAGCGTGTGGACAGCTTAGGATTGAAGCTGAAAATCGATTAAAAAAACAGGCGTGGGAAAAACTTAAAGGAACTCCTCTAACACGTTTTTCCACTTCTGAGCCAAGACCAACTCTTTAGGGCGAGTGGCTAGAAGTTGTTCTCTATCGCCTTTCCAATGCTCTTTAAACCAAAGTGTGGTTTCTCGAATAAATTGGATAAACGGAGTGGGCTTAAACTGAAGATCTTTTTCGGCCCTCGAAATATCCACAATCATATTAATCATGGAGGCATGGGGACCCGCGAGCTCTCCCACCACTTCGGCGGGCAGATTAACGTAAACGGGTTTAACTCCGAGGTGTTTTGCGCTTTCATCGATAAAATCTTTCAGCGTAATGGTTTCTTTTTGTCCAACAAAATACGATTTGTTAAAAGCTTTGGGATTCAGTGCAGCTCTTAAAAATGCCTGAGCAACATCTTTACTGTACGCAAGTCGGAAGCTTTGAATTCCGCCATTAGAAAGAAGTAAGGGGCCGCCATCTAATAACCGAGCTAAATACCAAAATCCCCGCTGCGTTACATCATCGGGCCCGTAAACAACAGGAGGTCGAATAATGGTCCAAGGAGTTTGACACTCTTCGATAATGACTCGCTCTGCATCTAACTTGCCTCGAGCATATTTCCAATGAACATCGTTTAGATCTTCTTCAGCAGGCTTTGCTTCATGGTCGATGCAGTCTTCCGTGAGGGGTTGAGGATAAGCGCTCTTTGCATATCGATAGACTGAAACAGTGCTATCAAAAATTAAATGTTTGGCTGTTTTAAAGGCCTTTATAAATTTCTCTGCATCTTCTTTGTTATAGCCAATATTGTCGATTACGACGTCCCAGTTTTTTCCTTTGCCAACTGTCATTAGGTCGGCCAGTGAATTTCTGTCGCCAGTTAATTGTTGATGGGGAGGGAGATCAGTTGGCTTAACCTGTCCACGAGTGAAAACGGTAACGGAATGGCCGGCAGCAAAAAACGTGCGGACCATCTCTTTTCCAAAAAACGAAGTGCCCCCAAGAATTAAAATTTGCATGTGAAAATTATACCATTTAAAGGAGCGGGCGCAGCTCTTCTAATTCGCTCGACCATTTTTCCCAATCGAGCATTCCACTGTGGAGCAGGGTTTGAACATGGCTCAATCTTTCATAGACTCTATTTTTTTCTTCTTGGGGTGTCGAAGAAAAACTTGTGGATTCAATTTGAGCTTCCAGAGTTGCTTTTTCTTGCCCCAGCGCTTCCATTTCGGATTCAACTAACGTCACTTTCCTCTCGAGCGACTTAATTTGATTTTTTACTTTCTTTCGCTCCTCAAAAGAAAGGCTGCTTTTGGCTTTTGCGGGAGCTGCCGCTACGGTTTCCCTGGGAGCTTGAGAAGGTTTGGAGTTCCCTTCCAAATGTCGAACAAACTGAGGGTACTTCTCAAAAAAGCTATCCAGATCTCCTAAGTGATCCGTTAATTGGTGATCGTGCGACAAGTAGAGGATTCTTTCCGCAATATCTTCTACAAATTCACGGTCGTGGGATACCAAAATAGTCGTTCCTTCAAACTCTCTAATGGCTGTTTTCAGTAAGTCTTTTGTTTCCACATCGAGATGGTTTGTGGGTTCATCCAGAAGAACCAAGTTGATTCGAGTTAAGAGAATTCGAAGAAGAGCCAACCTCGCGCGCTCTCCTCCGCTTAAGACTTTTGCTTTTTTCTCAATATCATCTTGTGTTGGAAATCCAAAAGCGCCGAGCCAACCGCGAAGTTCTTCATAGGAAACCCCAATCGCTCGGCTTCTTAAATTGTCGAGAACCGTGTCATCCAATGAAAGCTCATCTAACTGGTGCTGTCCAAAATATCCCGTTTCGATGGCGTGTCCCTTAGTGAGTTCTCCGTGGGTGGGTGGGAGTCTTTCTGCAATCACATTGAGGAGAGTGGTTTTTCCGGTGCCGTTATCGCCCAAAATAGCCACTCTTTGACCGCGCTTGATAT